>NZ_JABDWM010000020.1:0-115172 GCF_019685295.1 Rhizobium sp. NLR22b | reverse complement strand
ACATCGGCGACCTGCTGCCCTTCAATTACTCCAAGACCACTGCGGCCTGATAAAGCTGGGTACTGCTACCCAGCTAAGCGCAAGTGTCCGTCAACTGCCGTCAATGCGCATTGAAAATCGCGCTTACGCTTCGAGTTCAAAACGTGGCGCGCGTTCCATCTGTGGGACAATATACGCCGGTGATCTCGTCTTCTGAAATGGCTTCTGCGGGTACGGACCATCGTGACAGTATCCTTCTTTTGAGAGAGTGCCGGTGTCCTCATCGTGACAGGAAGGCGCCGACTTGATGCAGATGGAGCAGGAGCGACGACGTCGAGGGCTTCCTCGCCGGGGACGCCAAAGATGTACTCGACCCCCTCATTCAATCGCCGAGACAAGGAAGTTGGGCCCCTTGACCATGCGCGGATTCTCAAAAATGAGCAAAATTTACCTCCTGACGGATTTATGTATGGATTTTGCTTTTAATCCGTCGGAACGATATAGAATCGTTATATGCCCGTCAACAGCCAAAAAGCTGCCGCGCCAACAAACTTCCGGCTCCATCGAAAGGCCTTTCGTGCCTAATTGAATTTTCTTTTAGTGAGGGCATAGCGAGACAATTTCCGCAGCGAGCTCCGCGGTCCGGCGTCGGCTCGCCTTCGGCCAGGAGGAACGATCGCCAGTCGGTTGCGGAGATCCGCCGCAAAGCGGAGATCAGCCATACATCTGCAATACACCGCCCTTTGTCACGGTCGACGACATAGGTGCCCGTCATGCCAATCGCAATCTCGATACAACACAGATCGGCGGCGAACATTTCACCGCCTTTCGCACTACGCCGTCGAAGTCGCGGCTGCCGGCGACATTGGCGCAAGCACCGGCCTATCGTAAGAGCGGCATATCACGGGTGAGACGCGCATACGCCTTCTACGGATGCTCCTTGCAAATGTGAGCGCGGCATCGCAATCGTCTGTCTAGATTTGGACGGGGCAGGAACGAACTGTTACCCGAATGGGCCAATACCCGCTGGCGGGTGGACCAGCACACAATTCGGCACGAGCGACCTCAACCTGTTGCGAGATGCGCCCGTCCAAGCGATAAACGTACACACTAAGGATGTACAAGTTGGAAAGCCTAGGATATAGTACATCCACGTACACACAAGGTTGATGACATGCACACCACTAAAGCTTTCAAGAATGGAAATTCCCAGGCGGTTCGCATACCGGCGGAACTGGCGTTTGAGCGAACCGATGTTGAGTTGGAAATCGAGCGCATCGGCGACGAGCTTCGCATCCGTCCTGTGCATCGCTCCCTGGCCGGCGTTCTGGATGTATTCGCCCGCTTCTATCCGGATTTCATGCGCGACGGAAGAGAGTCCCATG
This sequence comes from Rhizobium sp. NLR22b, assembly GCF_019685295.1. Classification (NCBI taxonomy): domain Bacteria; kingdom Pseudomonadati; phylum Pseudomonadota; class Alphaproteobacteria; order Hyphomicrobiales; family Rhizobiaceae; genus Rhizobium; species Rhizobium sp. NLR22b. Next base: position 113,808 of record NZ_JABDWM010000020.1, on the reverse strand, counting down.
AGCAAGAGGAGCGGGATAAGATCTGATGGCGCGTTACATGCTCGATACGAACATGTGTATCTACCTGATGAAAAACCAGCCGGAGCAGGTCGCTCGCCGCTTTGCCAGTTGCTATGTGGGGGACGTGGTGATGTCCGCCATCACCTTCGCGGAACTCGAGTACGGTGTTTCCGCATCCGATGATCCGGCACGAGAACTTGATAATCTCACCGCCCTGGCCGAGCTGATCACGGTAGAGCCGTTTGGGATCGCAGCAGCGCGTGCCTACGGTCCGGTTCGAATGGCGACGAGAGACCGGAAGAAAGATCATCTCGACAAACTGATCGCATCGCATGCGATCGCTCTGGACACGGTATTGGTGACCAACAACACGCGGGACTTCCTGGCGTATCCCGGACTGAAGCTCGAAAACTGGCTGGACGCGGAACGCAGAGAAACCAATTAACCCGTCCCAGCGGCTATGCCGTGAGAGGCGGGCAGGGAGTGGACCTTGACGGGGGTCGTGCTAAGAGTGCCAACGACCAAGGTGCGATCGGCGAAAAGGGCGATGTCAAATTAACTTCTCTAGGTGCGTTTGCGGTATGATGCGGGCTCAGGCCGTCACTGCAGTAGCCATTTTCCGTTGGGCGAACGCATCGAGACGATGCAGGTGAACCGCGATGGCGGAACGCGTTGGGTGTGAAGGGACGACGAGATTTCGCACGGCCGAGAAGATGTTGGTGAAGCGTTGCAACGCACCCGGTGAGCGAAATCGTTGCATCATCCGCTGACGTTTTCGCAGCGGCAGATGCGAATTCTCGGCACGATTGTTCGGGCCCCTTGTGCGATCGATGGTCGAGTAGGCATGACCTGCCGCCGTGCCGCTCCATAGGAGCGGAGCTTGTCGGTGACGATGCGCTTCGGCAGGTATCCTTGCTTCCAGCAGGCGTTCGGCCGCCTTGGTCTTGCGTAATTCTGACCTACCCTGTTCCGTCCTATTCCCTTCGTTGGTTTGAGGAACTGCTTCCGGCGGACACGTGGCGGCGATCGATCGTCAACAGCCTGAGGATTGGTGGCGGGACTACGTTGTTAGCCACCTTACTTGAAATGGCGGCTTCTTTGGGCCTTCGAGCTCGAACCCTTTTGTTGCGCGGACATTCCGCACACTTTCCGTCTGCCAATGGTGGTGCCTGCGGTGGTGCTTGGTGTTCGGATGCAGGTGCTTCTCGCTCGACTCGGCCTGACGAATACCTACTTAGGGTCATCATCACTCATACAGTTGTTGCCGTTCCATTCGTTGTCATCAGTATTGGCGGAGCACTTTCCGGAATCGACGGCGAACGGAGCTTGCATCGCAAAGCCTCGGCGCCTCGCCGTGGATTGTTTTTCGCCGCGTAACGTTTGCCACTTGCAATGCCGGGAATTCTATCCGGTGCTGCGCAGCCGAAATGGCTCGGCACCGCAACCCGCCGCTACCGAACCAACAACAGCAACCAAAAACCGCTGGAGCGAACTCAAAACTGGATAAAACTTGAGGGCAAGGTCAAAACCTGTAATCACAGCTTCAGGCACTTGTCGAAGTCCTTCGCAACGCAAGCTTTGAGCGACGGAATCGATCCAACATCGACAATCTGCCTTATGTCAGTTAAGGAAATCTCATTTGTTCGCTCCCGGTTCCCGTCCTACACAATGACTGACCACCTTAAGACACGATGATTATCGACAGCGGGACCGCTAAAATGACTACTGTGTTGCGAGACAAGTTCGAGATGCTGTCGAATATGAAGCCCTCGCTCGAAGACGGCGAGTATGTGTTCTGCTCGTTACCCAATGAAGGGAGCAAAGTTCACAATCTAAACCCGATCGCGACATTTCATGAAAGAGAAGGCTTAGCAGTCGTCCTCGAGAAAGGAGAGGCGCACGGAGCGGGGTTCGAAACTTCACTTGCGATGCGCCAGATCACTCTCAATGTGAATTCTGCGCTCGATGGCGTCGGCCTCACGGCGGGCGTCGCTGCCTGTCTCGCAGAAGCTGGCATACCGTGCAACATGGTGGCTGCATATCACCACGACCATATTTTTGTGCCGGCGGGCCTAGCTGATCGAGCATTGCAGCTCCTGATATCGCTGCAGGGCGACTCCGCGCGGGCGATGCGCAATGTTGACGGACAATAAGTCGCAGAAGGCCCACGAAGCTTCACTAACTTTGCGAGCAAGCAGCAGCACAGGGTAATATAGAGCCGTCAAATCTGCGGCGGATTTTGTCACACACTGGGGCGAGCGCGTATGAACCTAAAAGGCGGGCATCGACGTGGCACGCTCGTCGCCCGGCGGCAAGGACTGCATTTCCGAATTGGCACTAATCTATCGTGGACGGGTTTCGGTCAGGAGACCGGTTTGCCACTCGCTATGTATCGACTGGCACCCATCTACGCCCATTTGGGTCTTTGCAGCCGATAAATCGGGCCGAAGCTGTGCCGTCCGACAGTTCAATGCAGTTGACTACCAATCGACCGAAGCAACCGATCAGCGTTCTGACGGACATATAGGCAATGCAGGCGAGAATGTGGGCAAGCCAGGCTTGGGCTTCGATCCCGTTCACAATTGGCGATCGTCGTGACAGAGTCTGGGCGGAGAAATCTGCTCGTACGCACGATTATGCGCCCCTACACCAAGTGCGAGCTGGCCCACGACCGAGGCCATCGCTCGGCGCAGGACCATTCAACCCAATATCCAGCGTCGTCCCGGCCGTCGCTCGACCGTTGTCAGGAGCCGATCTGCAGGCGATCACGCCGAATTTACGAGCGAAAGAACTGCGCCAGCCGCGCCATTCCCCTTGAAGAGTCAGCTGGTTGCCGAACATCACAGCCGAGGTTCCCTGCCCTACCCTTGAAAACCGTGCCCGAGTTGAACAGCATCCCATTGAAGCGCCCCGTGAGTTGCTGCACCCACCTTCCTTGAAAAAGGTGCAGCCGTGGAAGAAGCTGTTCAACGATGTCAGCGCGGCGCATCGCATATCTTTTCTAGAATCCCTAGAGCGGATGCAGTCCTTCGAATCCTGGACGCGTCGAAATCCGCGTCATTCTCCAGAGCTGTCACCTCTGCCACAGTCAGACCAGTGGTTTCTGCGACGTCGTTCAGCGAATAGCCACGAGCCAGGCGAGCTTCTGCAAGCAGAGCGCCAACGGACGGGGCAACTGGGGGTTTCGCAATCTTCGAGACCATGTTCATGTCGATTAAGGCTCCTTTTGGCAGCCGGAAAACGTGCATCCGTTTTCTAGCTCCACCGCTGCCGACCGCGTCCGGCAACGGACAGTTTCTTCGAATTCCGCGGGCGCACTTTCTACCAGTTTGTGCAGCAGAGTACAGGTCTGACGCGATGAAGGGCGGACACCCTTGCGTAGCAGCCGACGAGAGGTAACCCAAGCTCCCAACTGCGGCGCACACTCACGACGGCCGACAAGTAGCTTCTGATCTGGCAGGAGCGTTCGCCCCGGTAGGGAAGCTCGTAGGGAGTGATGCACTGATCATTCCCAACCGGAGAACGATGGACAAACAACTCGAGAGTTGCCTCGGCGCGATACGCTCGTGGCCCACAGATTCGGCCAGAGCCTGTGAGAAACCTGCCGGGCGCTGTTGATCGGCCGTCGTCTTGAAGAGATCGCCTGAGAAAGGCGCATGGGGATCAAGCGCAGCAATCTGAGCTCAGGGGCCCTTCATCTTTAAGGATTTGATTCGATCGCCCGAAAAGATGATGCGGGCAAAGCCCGCATCATGTTTGGCATTCGACTCAGTTCTTGGTGACGAAGTCCTTGACGTTGGCAGGCGTCACGAGCTGGAAGGGTATGTAGACCTTCTTTTCGATCTTCTCGCCCTTGGCGAGCTTGAGCGCTGCATCGAGCGAGCCCTTGCCCTGGCCGGCGGCATCCTGGAACACGGTAACGTCAAGATCGCCTGCCTGCATGGCGGCAAGCGCGTCCTGCGTGGCGTCAACGCCGCCGACGACGACCTTGCTCATGTCCTTGCCGGCTGCCTTCAGCGCCTGGATGGCACCGATCGCCATTTCGTCGTTATTGGAGATGACGGCGTCGAATTCGATGCCGCTGGAGAGCCAGTTGGTCATCAGGTCGGCACCCTGGGTACGATCCCAGTTGGCCGTCTGCTCTTCGACGATCTCGATGCCTTTGCACTCGTCCGTCTTGATGACGTCGTGAACGTCCTGGGTCCGCATGCGCGCAGCCTGGTTGGAAAGCTCGCCCATGATGACGACAGCCTTGCCCTTGCCGCCGAGAATGCGGCAGATTTCCTTGGTTTCCAGCGTGCCGGATTCCAGCTCGTTGGAAGCGACGAAGGCCTGCTTGTCCGGCAGCGTGTCGACGTTGACCGGCTGACGGTTGACGTAAAACCAGCGGAATGCCGGCATCGGCCGCGAGCTTCGACATCGCCGTGGTCGCATCGGTATCGACAGGGTTGACGATGATTGCATCGACCTTGGAGGCGATGAAATTCTGGATCAGGCTCTGCTGCTTGGAAACGTCGTTCTGCGCGTCTTCGACCTGCAGCGTCACGCCGCTCAGTGTCTTTGCATAATAGGTCATGCCGTTGCGCAGAACCGTCAGCGCGGCTGGATCGATTGCTTCACCTGCAAAGGCCCCCGCGATGGAGGAACATACTTCCGCTCGAAGACTGACCCACGCCCGAGCCCGAAGCGGGTCGCCGAGGAAATGCTTCGCTGCGCTTTCACGAAGAGGAGCAATACAACTACATCATATGAGGCTGACGAAAGGCCGTCTCGATAGAGCGATGAGGCGAAGCATATTGACTGCTGCCTACCTAATGTCGTAATAGAACCGTCATTCACTACAAAACCCGTCACGAGGTTATTTATGCCACAATCCGAGAAACCAGACGATGAAGAGCGTATAGTGGAGCGCGTTCGGCGCCATAGCGATAGTATTTGGGCTTCCATAAAGGCGCAGGGCGTGGCTGCCAGAGCACCACTTCCCCTCAGGACCTTGCGCTCGTTCTCGTTGGGCGAGGTCGCTGAGATTCTCGGTGTGTCGGGTAGCTATCTGCGCCAGTTGTCAATTGATGGGCAAGGCCCGACACCCGAGCTTGGGACCGCAGGACGACGCTCCTATACACTTGAACAGATCAACGAACTCCGTAATCATCTCGCTTCAGCCCGTCCAAAAGAGGCTTTGAAGTTTCGCCCGCGGCGACGCGAGGGTGATAAGCTGCAGATCATCTCGGTAGTCGCCGGTCCCGCAAGCACCACCACATCGTTTTATCTGGCTCAAGGCCTTGCACTTCAAGGTTTCCGCGTCCTCGCTATAGATCTCGATTCGCACGGCTCGTTATCTAAGATGTTCGGTTTTTACTACTTTGGTTATCCAGTCCACAATGCGAGCATCTATGCGGCGATACGCTTTGACGAGCATCAGGAAAGTATGCGGTCAGCAATCCAACCCACCCTTTTTGATGGTCTTGATCTCGTTCCGGGCTCTGCCGAACTCTCTTTTTTTGAAGAGGAGTGTGGCCGGCGCTTCCGTGGCGAGAAATTGAGGTACCCGGACGCTAGCGCCAGGATGGTGTCTGCGCTTAAGGAAGTTGAGGCGGATTATGATGTGATCGTTCTCGCCTGCGGAGATGGAGACTTTCTGACCGCGGGTGCATATGAAGCAGCAACCGGCGTTCTTGTGACGGTCCGCCCTGAGATGCCTGAGATCGTGTCAATGACCTCGTCCCTCTACTCTTTCACGCATTTCGTCGCACTGATCGAAAGGGCTGGGAGGACCATAAATCATGATTTCTTCAAATATCTGGTGACAAGGCACGATCCGCGTGACGTCTCACAGCAGAAGTCAATCGCAATGTTGCGGGAATCCCTGGGGGATGATCTGTTGACAGCAACCGTCTGGGAGTCGGACGCGATCCGGCAAGCGCGGGACAAAGGCCGATCATTGTATGAGCTCTCAAGCGGAGCGGTAGGCCGATCGTCGTACGAGCAAGCGATGAAATCGCTGAATTGCGCCAATGCAGAGATAATGGACATCATGTTCGAGGTTTGGGGCCGCGCCCCGTTCTATGTCTCGCTGGCTTCGCGCTCGACGACTGCAGGAAAGGCGAGTTCCGAATCCAGAGGCTAAGCAAGTGAACTCACGTATTTTGCGCATCCACGTGCGCTCGACGGATAAGGACCTCAGCAAGAAGATCACATCGGCAGAGGAAAACTAGCAAATGAGGTGTTGCAAGAACATCCCGCATTTGCGTGAGGTTGAACCGCGCCGGATTTACTCGGGACCATTTCGTTCAAGTTATGCGGCCATGGCTGCTTCCGCTTAATACCGCTCTTCAGCATTGGTTGATGGTATATTCCCGCGGGATAGGGCAGCGAAGCGCGTGCTGGTGGCGTTAATGAAGCGCTATGACTTTGCTCCAAACGGATCATCACCGATAAGCTCCGCTTCTACGGTGCAGCAAAGGCGAAAGTAGCACCCGGCCTTGACCATTGGTCGGACAGGGCCTCAATAATCGGGGCCGAGACAGCCATCTGCCGTTTCGAAAACGGGAACGAACCACGCAAGGCCACCGATCACCAGGCACGTTGCAACGGTTCGTCTCCATGCGCTCAGCGACCCGCAATTGCTTTTTCAGTTCCGTCCCGTCGCCGCGCCGGGCAAACAATACGCTACCGCCGGCTCGAAGCTTTCGATGCATGGAAAATTGCGGCCTGTGTCGCCTGAATAACCACGAGCCGCTGACTTTCCAGCCAGAGAAACTTAACGTGACAACACCATCGAGACGCGTCGCGTCAAACCCTGAACGCGAATCGCTGCAGCCGCCGTTTGTTTACGGTTACGGCGGAAACTCAATCAAATCCAAATCTTGCCGCTCTCAACACCTCAACTATTCTGTCCCGGGTCTTCATTTTCCTTATGCCGTTTTTGATTGATAATTGATTGTATTTAAGGAAATTCCGAGTATCGCTAAGATGTCCCAAGACGACTTTCCTTTTGCGACTCATGAAAGACACTCCTTTTCACGCCCAGTCAGGCCGGGATAGTCGCCGTTGCAGTCTAAGGTGTTCACGACCTTCAAATGAAATACCCAGGCGGCCGATTGGAGGTGGTTGATTTCAAAGTCCTTCATTTCACTCGCTTCTTTTTGCACAAAACTCATTGTCGAGGAAATGCCCGCCTGCCCGCGGAAGGGAACAGTAACACCCGCGTTCAAACCGAACTTTTTAGCGTCATTGAAGATGCGTCGTTGGTGTTGTCACGTTACTCTCTTTCGCCGATTGCACGTAACTGTGTGGGGACGCCAACGACGATCAGGCGTTGACGTGATTAACGCACCAAGAATGATAGCTAGGGACGCACACATTCCTGAACCTGTCAGCCATTCGCCGAAGAACATGGCGGCAAAGAGCGCGGAAAAGAACGGCTCGCTCGATTCGATGACCTGTGTTTTGTACGCTTCGATATGCCGCAGGGCGAGGATCGTGCAGTAAAAGCCGCAAAAAGACGGAATAACGCCAAGCGACAACAGGCTCGGCAAAGCGTTTGCTGATGGGATTTGTGCACCGCTCCAGAAATAGGGCACGGCGAGCATGACCAGTCCATACGCCAGGAACAACCACAAATTTTCCAAGGAAGAGCGGAGTTTGAAGAATTTCCATGCAAAGATGAAGCTGGCATAACCCAGGCCGGCAATGAGGGCGAGAGTGACGCCCATCAAGCTTCCCGTTTCCAGCCCGTCGCCAGAGATCAGGAAGAAACCGCCGAGAACGACCATAGCTATGGCAAACGCTTTCCCCATCGTTACTCTTTCCTTCAGGATGATGATGTCGAGCGCGATTGCGCCAAGCCCACCGGCAAAAACTAGGATGGCGACAAGCGGGATCGGCGCATAAGCGAAGGCGCTGGTTTCAAAATGATAAAGCGTAAAGATGCCAAGTGCGGAGCAAACCGCAATTTTCCACGACCCCGCGAAAGCCGCAGTTAATCGGGCCAGACCCCCAGCTTTCCAGACAACGATGATCGAAATCAGCGAAAGCGCGATACCGCAACGCCAGAACGCGACGGCCGTATGATCGAGACCTTCATTGAAGGCGAAGCGGGACAGTACACCGACGGTTCCATTTGAAAGAGCCGCAAAAAGGGCGAAAGCAGCGCCGGCAACTGGCGAAGGACAAGTACTTTTCACGGCTGTAACATCTTTCTTTTCACATGCAAGTGGCACGCCTCACCGAAGGCGCGGAAGATTTCACCGCTGAGCGGATCCTCGACGTGAAACCATTCAGGATGCCATTGCACAGCTGCGGCAAATGTCGTTGCTTCCTTTACCGATACGGCTTCGATGACGCCGTCCACGCACCGCGCATCGACAGCAAGACCATCCGCCAATTGTGCAATGCCCTGCTCGTGCAGTGTGTTGACTGAAACAGAATTTGTCTTCAGGCGGCGAATGCACTCCGCGATATGGCCGTTACCTTCAGCGACAATTGCATGTGAGGGAGCGTATTGAAGATCACGCGAGAGAGACAGATCTTCAACATGCACACCTCGGCCTTCACCTTCCGAGATATTGGTTGAAAGGGTGCCTCCAAGTGCAACATTGAGTTCCTGCAGCCCACGGCAGATTCCGAACAAGGGGACGCCCAGCGACAAAGCAATCTCGATCGCAGCGATGCTCGTCCTGTCGCGATCAAGATCGAGCGTGCTGGCGCAAGCCATCGGACCCCCGTATCGTGAAGGTGATACATTTGACGCCGCGCCGGTCAGGAGCAATCCATTGAAGGCCAACAGGCAGGTCCGCAACTCTTTGTCGGCAAGTCCCCCTGGGATCAGGACTGGCACGACGCCAGCGGTGAGGTGCAACGCTTCGAGATAACGGGCGCGCACCACATCATAATCAACGCCGTCGACCGTCTGGCGATCGCAAACGACACCAACGATTGCCGGGCTGTCTTCTGCCATAGCGGCCACTATGTCAGGCCTCTTCAAGGGCTTGACCGATATCAGCAAGGATATCGTCGACATGTTCAAGCCCGACGGAAATCCGAATCGTTCCGTCGCGCACGCCGGAAGCCAGGCGCGCTGCTTGCGGCACTGACGCATGCGTCGTGGAGGCCGGATGCGTGGCGAGTGTCCTCGCATCGCCGATGTTTGCAACATGGTAGACGAGTTGTAGGCGCTCGATAAACCGGCGGCCGGCATCGATACCGCCGGCGATCTCGAAAACGATCATCGGGCCGCCATGGTCGCCCATGTTTTGCTCGGCGCGACGTCGTTCCAGCGTTCCGCCAAGACTCGGATAGGTCACGTCGAGGACGTTCCGATGCTCCTTGAGATATTCAGCGACGCGGCGGGCATTGGAGCAATGTCGCGGCATCCGCAATGGCAGCGTCTCCAGGCCCTGGATGCAGAGAAACGATGCGAATGGTGATGGACAGGGGCCAAAGTCACGCATGAGCGTATTGCGCATCTTGAGCAGGAAAGGGCTGGCTCCATAGGGACCGGGCAGATCACGCGCAGCTTCGAGCCAACGGATATTGCCATGGGAGACATCAGGGCGGGTCATCAACGGAAATCGTTCGGAACAGGCCTCCCAATCAAAGGTGCCGCCATCCACGACGACCCCACCAATCGTGGTGCCGTGGCCGCAGATGTATTTTGACGTGGAGTGCAAGGTCACATGCGCGCCGAGCTCAAGCGGGCGTGTGATGAGAGGGGTCATGGTGTTGTCGATGATGAGCAGAATGCCCATTTCATGTGCAATCGCGCCGACCTCCACGATCGGGAAAGGTGTGAGTTTCGGATTGGGCAATGCTTCGGCAAACCAACAACGCGTACGTTCGTCTGAGGCTTCGCGGAAACGTGTAGGATCGCCCGGATCGACGAAACGCGTTTCGATCCCGAGCCTTTGAAAGGTACTAGAAAGCAGATTGATTGTCCCGCCATATAGATGAGCGGAACTCACAATGTTGTCGCCCGCCACCGCAATATTCAAAATGGCGAGCATAATCGCGGCCTGGCCCGACGACGTCGCCAAAGCCGCGACGCCGCCCTCCAGAGAAGCAATGCGTTGCTCGAGTATATCCGTCGTCGGATTCATCAACCGCGAATAGGTGCGTCCCTCTCTTCGCAGATCAAATACGTCTGATGCGTGATCAATAGATTCAAAAGCATAGGCATTCGAGAGGTAGATCGGCACAGTCGTCGCGAGTGTTGTCTGATCGTAACGATAGCTACCGTGAAGCACCGCCGTCTCAACGTGCAGCGCCGGCGCCGGAACGGGTTGTGTTGTGGCGATATTTCTCTGGGTTTTGGTCGGCATTGGTTGTCTCCGGAAATCTGTTCTTCTCGAGAATTGGCGTTTAGGCCAGCGCGCTTTCGATAAAGCGCTTCCGATTCTGGTCCCTGATCAGCATCAGAATGGAAGGTTCACCATTTGGGCCAGACTGAAATATCCCGCCTGTCTCGGAGCAGTGCGCCGCATATTCGAGATCGCTCATGCGGATGGCGTGCGCCTCAGGTAGACGCCAGAATGGGGTGGTCGGATCGAGGTGATGATCGAGATGATAGTTGTCGTTGTTGATCCCCGTCAGCCACTTCTCGATGTTCCGGCTTTGACGGTTTCGCGCCATATGAAGGTTGACGTGCTGGTTGTCGATGGAGCTGCAGTGCTCAGACATCTCGATGAACCATCCGATGATATGGAATGAGGTGACGTAGGGAACGACCCAGAGCAGGAGGAATTCCAGGAAATAGCCGGAGGCCAGACCCGCCGCGGCAATAGACGCCCAGAATGCATAGAAGCCCCAGCGATCGAATTCACAGCGCCACCCTTCTCCACGCTGAACTCGCGTAGCGCTCTCCTTGCCGGAAAGGGAAGCGACAATCACCTGGTATCTGTTACGTACCAGATACCTGAAATAAGCGTAGGTCTTCGATCCGAGTAACGGAAGAACAATGATCTTCCAGATAAAGGAACGATCCGTCCGCGGCGTGAATACGCCTTCCTTTATAAAGAACTCTAGGTCGGGATCGGCGTCGGCTCTGCCAAGGAAGGGGTGATGACTATGGACATGAGACTCCTTGTAGGCAAAGTGGCGCTGAAAGATCGGCCAGGCGGTTGGCCACGTGCCGAGCAGGAAGTTCAGCAAGCGATTCTTTGTCAGAACGCCATGCGCGGAATCGTGCAAAATGGTGGAAATGCCCCTTTGATGCGCGCCGATCATGATTACCGCGAGAGGATAAAACCACCAGCTTACATCAACCACCAGCCACACAAGGGTAGCGATCACCGCATAGTCCTTAACGATGTAAAATGGGCCATGCCAATTGTCAGTCGCAAGAGCCTTGATGTCACCGGTGATAGATCGATCGAAGTGATGGTGCGTATAGCGATCAGGCGCTTCGATACCTTTATAGAGAGGTTGAGCATGACTGTTCATGAAAATACCTTTTGCTCGATATTGAAGCGCCATTCCGTCGCATAGGCTGATAACGTGACATCGCCCTCTGCAGCATCCCACGGACGGAAAGCGGAAACTCGGCGCGACGTCTCGCATGGGCGAGCGAACCGTAAGCCGACTGTCGAAGCTCTGCGGAGCGCGGCCGTGCGCTGGGCACATTTGAAGGCCGGCGTACTCGTAGTGTGGACCGAAGAGTTCTTGCATTGTCACGAGAAGCCAATCTTCAGAGTTTCGTTCAATCTTTCCGATTAAGATCCGGAGGATGTCCCCTTCGTTGGTCTCGTCGGCACAAGTCATCATTGGCGCCTGTATGTACTGAGTAGGTTCAGGTCCCGTGGAGGCTGGATGGAGCGTTCATGGAGGCAGCGTAAACTTAACGCAGTGAAAACAAGAGTAACCCCCCCCCCCGATTGCTACCGCCGGGACCGCACCAACGCGCGCCGCAATCGACTTGGGCCGAGCCCTAGCTCAATCTGTATCTCAGAATCTCGCGGACACGCCGCATCTTTAGTCTCTCCGCTGGCATGCCGTTCCTTCCTTTCAAAGGACGAACGTCTCAATCAGCAGGACACCCGGATAAACACCCCAATCCGGGGACGGCATCATCTCGGAACAAGGGGGCGGTTAATTCTCGGGATTGGGGGACCGCGCTTGAAGCTCTTTCAAAATCGAGTACTGAATCTTGCCCAAGGCTGTTCGGGGCAATTCCCTCGTGAAAATGAACTCCCGCGGGACCTTGAAGCGAGCGACCTGCGACTGCACATGCGCGGCCAATGCTTCCGCTTCGATCCGTGCCCCCACCCGCCTGACCACGTAGGCGACCGGCACCTCGCCCCAGTGCGAATCATGCCGACCGACAACGGCGCATTCCTTGACATCAGGGTGCTCCCCGAGCACACGCTCGACTTCGGCTGGATAGATGTTTTCTCCGCCGGAAATAATGAGGTTCTTTTTGCGATCGCGAACCCAATAGTGACCGCTGGCATCCCGGTACCCGATGTCACCAGTGCGATACCAGCCGTCACACAGTGCCTCGCGGGTCGCTTGATGATCGCCCCAGTATTCACAGAAGACATTCGGGCCGCGCACTGCGATTTCGCCTGGGGCACCCGCCGGCAACTCCTTGCCGGCGTCATCAATGATCATCGCCTCACAGCATAGACCCGGCAGGCCAATAGACCCGCAGCGTGAGAGATCACCCCCAAGCCTCGTGTAGATGGCGATGGGGCAGGTTTCTGTGGAGCCATACACTTGAAGGACCGGTACCCCTCGCGCGGTAACGCGCTCGATCAGGGCCTGGGACACAATCGTTGAGCCCGTTGAAACGGCCTTCAAGGAGTACAGGTCTGCCGTCCACCACGCGTCGTGGTCAGTCAATGTTTGGATGGCCGTCGGAACCAATGCCGTTAGTGTTGGCCGATCGCGCTCAAATGCAGTAAGTGTCGCACCTGCCGCAAATCGGGAATGGATAGTGACCGTCGCACCATGTTGCAAAGCCGGAGTGGTCTGAATGTTGAGCCCACCCACGTGAAAGAACGGTAGTACCGACAACACATGATCTTCCGACGTCAGAGCATGCATGTGCTGGCTCATCACCCCGTTCCAGAGCAAAGCTTCTTGTCGGAGGACCGCGCCTTTGGGCCGCCCGGTAGTGCCAGAAGTGTAGACGATCAGAAGCGGGCAGCTCAAGTCAGCATGTGAGTTACCGCCATCACCGCGGCCTTGGGCCAACAGGTTACCCCATGTGCTCCCGCGAGGGGGCGTGAAGTCCAAACCGACGACTGAGGTGTCGGGCAGTGTGTGTGCCAGATGCGGCAGAAGGCTGTTGAACTCCTGCTCGACAACCAATACCCTTGCTCCGGCATTGGACAAGATGAAGAGCTGCTCAGCCGGCGCGAGCCGCCAGTTCAAAGGCAGCATAATTGCGCCAAGACGCGCACAGGCATAGAGAAGAATTAGATACTCGGGCCGGTTCAGGCTGAGGATGGCGACTCGATCGCCTTTAGTGACTCTCAGCTCTTTGTTCAGGGCACGGGCGGCTTGCTCGATAGATCCCCGCAACGCGGCGTAGCTTAGCGTCTCACCCTCGAAATGAATTGCGGCCTTGTTTGGAGCAACCGCCGCATTGCGGTCAATCAGTGTGCAGAGATCCATTGTAATCGTCAGCGCATATTTTTCGATCTGAAGGAAGGCCGAGAGGGGGAGCCGCACTACATCCTAAAGATGCCATAATGTGGCGTCTCAGTGGGAGCATTGAGCGAGGCGCTCAAGGCGATTGCCAGCGCGTTTCTGGTGTCGACAGGATCAAGAATCCCGTCGTCCCAGATTTCAGACGTTGCATAGTAAGCGCTTGATCGCTCCCTATACTCTTCCAAAATCGACTGTCTCGTGACTTCGTACTCCTCCGCCGATAAGCGCCTACCATCGGCCGCCATTTGCTTTGCCTTCACATCCGTAAGCACTCGCGTCGCTTGATCGGCACCCATGGCTGAAATCTGAGCCTGCGGCCAGGTGAACAGAAAACGCGGATCGAAAGCGCGCCCTGCCATGGCGAATGTTCCCCCACCGTGAGAATGATTACAAATGACCGTGAATTTGGGCACCGCCGCTCCAGACACGGCCATGAGTAGCTTGGCGGCATTTTTGGTGATGCCACGCCGCTCATATTCGCTGCCCACCATGAAGCCGGTGATGTTCTGCAAGAAGAACAGCGGCGTCCGATTCATGTCGCACAACTGGATGAAGTGAGCGCCCTTCAACGCACTGTCATCGAATAGCACGCCGTTATTCGCCAGAACACCGATTTGGTATCCATGAAGGCGCGCGAACCCGCATACCAGAGTTCGCCCGTAGAGCGGTTGGTATTCATGGAACCTGCTGCCATCGACCAAGCGCGCGAGAATCTCCCGCATATCAAAGTGCACTCGAGGATCTCTTGGAATTATACCGTATAGCTCAGATGCATCATAAGCGGGCGGCTCGGGAGCGACTCGATCGATGGAGATTTTTTCAGGACGATTGATACGACCGACTAAGTCGCGGGCAATCGCAATCGCGTGCATCTCTGAATGCGCGATATAGTCGGCCGTTCCCGATACCGTGGTTTGCATGTCAGCACCGCCGAGCTCGTCGACAGACACGTGCTGGCCAGTCGCAACTTTCACAACCGATGGACCGCCGAGAAATATCGCTCCGCTTCCCTGGACGATAATGTTGTACTCGCTAAGCGCAGGAACGAAAGCTCCTCCCGCGATGCAATGTCCCATCACGAGGGCGACCTGCGGCACGCCCATCTTCGAGAGAATGGATTGGTTGCGGAAGATTCTGCCCGCGTGGTGGCGATCCGCGAAGAGTTCCGCCTGCAGAGGAAGAAATCCACCGCCACAGTCGCAAAGATGAACGACGGGCAGACGGTTCTCGATTGCTATATCCAGGGATCGGACGATCTTTTTGACTGACAGCGGATACCATGCTCCACCCTTGACGCTCGGGTCATCTGCGTGAACGATCACCTCGCGTCCCGCAACGATGCCGATGCCGACGACTTGCGCTGCGCTGGGCACACCCCCGTTGTAAGCCTCGTTCGCGGCCAGTGTCGAAAGTTCGAGGAAAGGCGTTTCTGGATCAAGCAAAGCCTCCACCCGGTCGCGAACAAAATGCTTGTTTTGTCGCCGCAGGCGCTCGCGGTCGCGCTCGGGACGGTCGAAGCGGACCGCACGCTGGCGCTCGTTTAATTCGGCCGCAAGTCTTCTGTTGTGGAGCTCGTTGAGGTGAAATTCTTGCGAGTTCACGTCGACAAGAGAAGCGATGCGCTGCATCTTAATGCCCTTCCTCTTTGATCGTAACTAGTACCGCGCCATGCTTGAAGCTCTGGCCTTCGCTAAAATGAATTCGGTCGACCACCCCGTCCTGTGGCGCGCGTATGACGCTTTCCAGCTTCATGCTCTCGATCACCATCAGCGCGGAGCCTGCGGAAATTTGGTCGCCGGGCAAAACCGACGTTTTAACCACCACGCCTGGCATCGGCGCGCGCGCCACAAGAAGACCTGCATCCTTTTTCACGAGCGAATGGGCTAACAATGGGTCTCGGTAGCGCAGAACGCGCGTCCTGCCGCGAATATGCAGGTGAATAGTGTCGCCATCGATCGCAAACCTTACCGGCTCGTTTGAGTCGGCAATGGTAAGAATGCCGCTACCGTCGCCTTGATGGGTGAAGTCGAGCGGTACGAGTATTTCGCCCCCCAAATGCAGGCGATACCCCTGCTGACAACGTGAAAGCCACAACTGATAATCTACACCTTCAAGCTCAAAAACGTGGTTCACGCGTTTCTCCAGCCGCCGAGCGAGGCGTGAAGCTCAGGTACGGCATCTGCCGAATCGCACACTGGCCTCGTCAGTAGAGCGGCGGCGGCTAGGAAGGTCGACAAGTCGGACGGGGAGTCGCCAGCGGCCAACTGCGGATTTTCGTCAAGATATCCAGTATGGAGCTGTCCGCTTAAAAATTGCTCGTCGGCAAGGACGCGCGCTAGAAAGCTCGCGTTTGTTTCGCAGCCGAGGAGCACCAGCTCCCGCATCACGCGTTCGACCTTCAGCGCAGCTTCATTACGCGTGTCCGCATGTACGATCACCTTCGCCAACAAGGAATCAAAGGCTGTCGTTATCTGCTGACCCTGCGAGATGCCAGTGTCGATCCGTAGGCCTGGACCGCCGGGATACTCGAGCACCAGTACCTTCCCCGTCGTAGGAGAAAAGCCGCGTTCAGGAGCTTCAGCACACATCCTCGCTTCGATCGCGTGTCCTTTCGACACGATATCTGACTGTGAAAATCTAAGCTCATGGCCCCCGGCGAGATAGAGCTGTTCGGCAACAATATCGATGCCAGTGATCATTTCGGTGACGGGATGTTCCACCTGCAGGCGCGTATTCATCTCGAGGAAATAGAAATCTCCTCCATCCACGATGAATTCCACAGTTCCTGCATTTCGATAGTTGGCGGCTCGAGCGATGCGAACGGCAGCTTCGCAGATTCTCTGGCGCAACCGCGGGGAAATCGTTGACGCGGGCGCCTCCTCAATGACCTTCTGAAATCTGCGCTGAACCGAGCATTCCCGCTCGAACAAATGAACGACGCTTCCGAAGGAGTCGCCGAGCACCTGCACTTCGATATGCCGTAACTTTTCGATATATCGTTCGATGTAGAGCCGGCCATCCCCGAAGTAGCGCTGCGCCTCACTGCGTGCCTCCGCAATGGCGTCTTCCAAGGTGTCGAGGTCGCGGGCGATCCGCATGCCCTTGCCGCCGCCGCCGGCTGATGCTTTTACCAGCAAAGGCGCTCCAATGGATCGCGCCCTCATAATGAACGAGGCAGGGTCATCTTCTTCGATCGCTGAATGCACGACCGGAATCCCGTTCCGCTGAGCGAAGTTGCGGGCCCGAATCTTGTCACCCATCAATTGGATGCTCTCAGGAGTAGGCCCGACGAAAGTGAACCCAGACTCGACCACTGCCCTTGCGAAGTCCGCATTCTCTGCAAGGAACCCATAGCCTGGGTGAATCGCCCCGGCGTTCGCCTCGCGGGCGGCAGCGATGATTTGTTTGGTATCAAGATAGGCTGCGACTGGCGTGCGACCGCTCACAGCAATCGCCGTGTCAGCCATTGAGACGGCCGGCGCTCCCGCATCGAGAGCGTGGTAGACAATTGCGGAGCGCAATTCAAGCTCGCGCAGGGTCTTGATGACGCGTACGGCAATCTCGCCTCTATTGGCGATCAGAACGGTATCAAAGGGCAATTTTCGCATTCGCCTATTTGCCTACCTTAGGGCTGAGATCAGATTTGCAGGCCCTTTGTAGTGCTCTCCATCTCCGTATAAGGGCCTGCATCGCCCATGGGTTCGCAAATGATCCCGCGTTGTCACAATCTCTTTGTGGTCGACGTTTTGATGGCAGGGTAGCCTCATCCGCAAACCGAAGCCGGGCCAGCGCATCGCTGAGTAGCAGTAATTCCTCAATAGCGTAAGCAACGAGCCCACTTGGGCGCGACAATTGCGGTTCGTGCAACGCCCTCCCTGTGGGTGGACGGCAGAGACGGAGCGCGCCTGTTCCATGGGGTCATTTCGAATGCGTATTTCACTTGGCCTGTTGGCATGAGCCTTCTATTGCTCGGCTGGCACCCGAGACACCGAGCCGAGATCCTGTTCCCTAAGATGCTGCCCCGGTACACGGCCGTAACTGTCGAGACGCAGGGCATCGTAGGCAACGTCGACCTTCGCAGGTTGTGGTTCAGTAGTACAATTTGGGACAACCGCACGCCCTTAGGCCGCTTTCTTGCAACACCGCAGTTGCTAGTTTTTCCTCTGTGGATGTCCTTGACCACTGTATCCGGCAAACGCCGTAGTTAGCTGCTAGCGCGCTCCCCCGCCGCGGGGCTTAGTCAAGCTTGTTTGTCCGTGCCGGCGTCATGGTCCTTTTCTGGGTCATAGCCTCATGAGGGGCTGAGATGAAATCGCTGACTCTCAGTTATCAAGAACCACCGCTTTCCACCGCAGATCATCGCCCGTGCGATCTGACTGTACTTCCGGTTCCCCTTGAGCCTGCGGCTGGTCGAGAAAATGCTGCTGGAGCGCGACATTGTCGTGCCTTACGAAACGATACGGCAATGGAGCCGCAATTCCGGACGGCTCTACGCGTTCAATCAGCTTAGATCCATAAGGACGGACTGAATGGCCAAGGCGGTGTACTGGGAGGCCTCCAGTGGCAGATCTCCAAACGCAAGTTGACAAAGAAGGTAGTTGGCGCCCGCCTCTTCCAACTGCTCGAGGAGAGCCCGGCGCACAAGAGCTGCCGTTCCTACTACGCACAACTCGCTCTCGATTGCGGCATCTAAGGTCAGCGGCAAGTTTGGCGGAACGGCGATCGAGTTGAGATCGTACAGGAATTTGAAGTTCTTGATCCATCGGCCGTAGGCAGGTGCCGCGAGTGAATGGGCATGCGCGGCAGAACGTCCGACCACTACCATTCGGAGCAATCCGAGAAAAGGCACTGGGTCGTCCGCACCAGTGTTGTGCACTCGCTCGGAACGGAAGGCATCAGTAATTTTGCGAACAACAGACGCGGGTCCTTGGCACGCGATGCTTGCGCCGTTCGCAGCGGCCCAAGCAGCAGACTCGGGCCGGTTGGTGGCGATCCATGTAGGCGGATGTGGACGCTGATGAGGCCGCAGCGTCAAAGGGACATTGTTCAGCTCAAAATGGTAGCCTCGGTAGGATAGTGTGCCCCCCTTCATTGCCTTCATGAGGATTTCGCAGGCTTCGAAGTAGCGCTCCGGCACCGCGTCTGCACCAATCCCGAAGTAACTCAATTCGATCGGGAGAGAGCCGCGCCCTATGCCAAGCTCGAGCCTACCACCGCTCAACTGGTCCAGCGTACAGATCTCTTCAAACGCGCGTAGCGGATGACAAAGGCTGAGCAACATGACCAAGGGGCCGACACGAAGCTGCCGAGTGCGCTGTGCGACGCTCGACAAGAACAAATTCGACGATGCGCCTCTCCCGTGCGGGGTACAATGGTGCTCCGCGAGGTGATATGCATAAAAACCGAGCCGATCGCACGTCTCGGCTAACGTCAGGCGGTCTGAGTACTGTTGTGCGATGTCGCGACCGTCGTCGTCTAAGTGATCAAAGATGCCGATGGTTAGCTTTGAAGGGAAGGTATGTCTCATTCGGTCATCTCCAACTTTCATTAACGAGCTCAATGGCGTTGATCCAACTGATCTGAGACCTGGCTTTTTTACTGGGCGGACATGATCTTAATTTGCCTGGGCTTTGCGCTGGCCACGCCAGATCAGGCGTTTGGAAGTTGCGCACACGTGTCCTTGCGCTTCCGGCTGTTGCTGAGAAGTTTATCCGTCCCCTACGAAGGCCACCTAGAACGTCGGCGTTGGCCACCCTAGCAGATCGCGTGGAAGGCTCCTTCCGCCAACAGGCAAACACGGCCAAAAGCTGAACCGGGCTATGGGACTGTACTTTCGGTGGGTGGCCCGCCCGAGCTGTGTGGATGTCCCCTTCGTTGGTCTCGTCGGCACAAGCCATCATTGGCGTCTCCTCGTTGGCGTCTGTATGTACTGAGTAGGTTCAGGTCCCGTGGAGGCTGGATGGAGCGTTCATGGATGCACGGTCTGGAGGGCCGCCCGCATCTCGGAATAGACGATGGTTGCCCGTCGGCCTACGAGATGGCTCCGAGCAAAGGTTTACATGCGAATCAGCTCTGCTTTGATGGGACAGCGCTGCCGGTATATTGTCACGTTAACTGGGCTTCGGTTGTCTGCCTGACGGGTTGGGCGTAAATTTCGGTGATGCAGACACGAGATATCAGCTTCAAACGTCACCGTTTTCCGCCACGGATCGTTCTCACTCGGTCTGGCTCTATTTGCGGTTCAACCTTGGTCTGCGTGAAGTTGAGGAAATGCTGCTCGAGCGTGGAATCGACGTGTGATGCGATCAACCCAGGAGTAAGACAGGCCCACCGCCGGGCAAGGGCCGATCGATCTCGGCCACACCGAAAGGAAGGACCACGGCCTTGCGGCTTGCCGATCCTTCGAGGTGAGTAATTCTCTCTCAGGTCCTCGAGAACGCGAGGATTGTGGGCGCGCGACATCGTTCACGGACCTCCTCAGGCTCTTGTTTTCAGGTTTTTATGTTCGAAAGGACGGC
This sequence comes from Rhizobium sp. NLR22b, assembly GCF_019685295.1. Lineage (NCBI taxonomy): Bacteria > Pseudomonadati > Pseudomonadota > Alphaproteobacteria > Hyphomicrobiales > Rhizobiaceae > Rhizobium > Rhizobium sp. NLR22b. Next base: position 93,640 of record NZ_JABDWM010000020.1, on the reverse strand, counting down.
GATGTTCCTTTTGCTCTCGGAAATTAAAAAGGGTCACACGGGCGGATACTGGTGCTCCCGGTCAGGAATTGGACGTCTGGACACGATTCACGAAGAGAAACATGGATATATCCTGACAATTAGGGAAGGAGAAAAATGAAGCTTTTCCTATCCAGACCTCCGTCGAAGAGGAAAGGCAGGACACATCACATTGCAAACTGTCAGAAAACTGCATATATTTCTGACAGGAGATTGCCATGCAACGGCTAACAACACAGATCATGGCCTATGCCGAACAGCTGCCCGAGGGAACGGCGCTGTCCGCAAAGGCCTTCCTGCATTTGGGAAACCGTGCTGCGGTAGACCAGGCTCTGTCGCGCCTATATGAACGCGGCGAGCTCGTCCGGGCCGGTCGTGGGATCTATCTCAAGGCGATCAAGAGCCGCTTCGGAAGCCGGCCGCCTACGGTCGAGCAAGCCGTCGAAGCCGTTGCGCACCAGCGTGGCGAGGTGATCGTTTCGAATGGCGCTGCGGCTGCAAACTCACTCGGTCTTTCCAGTCAGGTGCCGATCCGGTCCATATACTTCACATCCGGTCGCAGCCGAACCATGACTGTCGGCAGCCAGACGGTCGAGTTGAAGCACGTGCCACGTTGGCAGCTTGCCTTGGCGAACAAGCCTGCCGGCCTGGCTGTCCGCGCGCTGGCCTGGCTCGGTCCGGAAAAGGCCGACGAGGCTCTTCCGAGCATCAAGCGGAAGCTCTCCGCAGAGGCGTTCGGCGAACTCGTTGCCGCCGCCCCTCAGTTTCCCACCTGGCTTGCCCGCAGTGTAGGAAAGGCCGCTTATGGCTGAACAGTTTTTACGACTGTCCCGAGAAGATCGACGCGAAGTCCTTGCGATCGCAGCGGAGAAAGCCAGGCGGCCTATCCACCTCCTGGAAAAGGACGCGTGGGTCGTCTGGGCACTGCAGACCCTTTACGCAACGGCGCTTGGCGACCACCTTGTCTTCAAGGGCGGCACGTCCCTCTCGAAAGCCTACAACGCCATCCGTAGGTTTTCGGAAGATGTAGACCTGACCTACGATATCCGCACGCTCGCTCATGATCTCGTGGGCGAGAACGAGGAGGCATTGCCGAAAACCAGAAGCGAAGAAAAGCGCTGGTCGAGCGAAGTCCGCAAGCGTTTGCCGGTCTGGGTATCCGAGACCGTGCGCCCGCTCGTTGCCGATGCGCTCAGCGCCCAGTCGCTTCCAGCCACCGTCCGGGTCGAAGCCGACAGGCTCTTCATCGACTACGAGGCAATTAGTGGAGGATCCGGCTATGTCGCTCCAAGCGTGATGCTGGAGTTTGGGGCTCGATCGACCGGCGAACCGGCAAGCGTTCGCGACATTTCATGCGACGCTGCCGGCCTTGTCGATGGCATCGAATTTCCCAACGCGCGACCGCGGGTCATGCATGCCGAACGCACGTTCTGGGAAAAGGCGACAGCAATTCACGTCTTCTGCCTGCAGGAACGCCTCCGCGGGGAGCGCTTTTCACGCCACTGGCACGACATCGTTCGTCTCGACGATATAGGCGTCGCCGACAGCGCAATCGCTGATCGCGAGCTGGCAAAGTCGGTGGCGCAGCATAAATCGATGTTTTTCGCTGAGAAGGCGGCTGACAAAACGCCGATTGACTATGAAGCGGCTGTGGGCAGGGGGCTGCAGCTGACGCCCTCCGGCGCCGGGAGGACAGCTCTCGAACAGGACTACTCGCGGATGCTTGAAGACGGCCTTCTTCTCGATGAGGCCGAGACCTTCGACGAACTCCTCTCTCGATGCGTAAAAATCCAAGAAAAGGCCAATGCCAGCGGCTGAGAAAAACGTCCATGATCGCGTTTGTGGAAGGCAACTGAAATGACAATTCGCGCGATGGCCGACCCGTGATTTTCAGCCGCTACACCACCTATCGGCCCGGCCTTTTCGCCCGTCTGCTTCCCTCCGGTAGGTGGAAGCTCCGGCTACCGACGGCGACCACGGCGTCCGTCGAGCTCCATACCGGAACGCGGGCCAAGCTGCTATGCCTGGACATTGCCGCCATCGGTATCAAAAAGGCCCTGCTTTGGCACACGGTCGAAATCCGCACATGCAGTCATGTCGAAACTCTGTCGTGCCTCGGCGAGGACGCCGCTACTCGGCTCGCGACGGACCTTCACAGGTTCATCAATCGCTACCTGCTCGAACTGATCCGGTCGGATCAAGAGGTTTTGAAAGAGGTCGATGCGAAACTCGAGCCATTGATCGAGGGGAAGCGGCAATACCTCGCACAGGCAGATCTGGCGCAAGCCATCGCGAGTGTTTCTGGCCCGGCCGCCGCAGCACTCTCCCATCCCTTGTTCGACGCCGACGGCTTAACCGCGGCCATGGAAGCCGATCTTCCACGGTCCCTGTTTTTCCTGACCGACCCCGACCGGCGCCATCAGTACAATAATGAATTTGTTGCGACCGAGCTCACCAGATACGCCCCCTTCTTTGACGATCTCGATGGCCGATCATTGTCCGACCAACAGAGGGAGTCCTGTATTCGCCTTGAGGACAGCAATCTCCTCATCGCGTCCGCAGGGTCAGGCAAGTCGGCGACGATGGTCGGCAAAGTCGCTTATGTGCTGGACAAGGGACTGTATCAACCGGAGGAAATCCTTGTCCTCGCCTACAATCGGGCCGCAGCTGAAGAGCTGAGGGAACGAATTGCGCAGCAGCTTGGCGTCCAGCCGGCGGATCTGCAGTGCAAGGTCACGACGTTCCACGCTCTCGGTCGGAGTATCATCGAACTGCTTGTAATGGCCATTCTCCTTAAGGCGATCACCGATCGACTTTTTCAGGGTGGCGGGCTCCACCCAGATCCCCAAGCCCGGCACATGCGCCACCAAATCCACATCATGTTCATTGCTGGCGATCGGCTTCACGGTTGTTCCAATGGCAGTCGAGCCCTGAAGGAAAATTCCGATCGCCTTCAACAGCGGGTCTTCCGACTCTGCGAGCCATCCCCCGACGCCTTCGTAGCGTTCCTTCGCAAGAGTGGATTGGGACTGCGAGATTTCAAGTGTGGCGCACATCCGCTCAAGCGCACCGATGAGCATTCCGTCACGCAGAACAAGTCGTTGATCATGAAGCATTCGTGCCTCCAGTCCCCGTAGAGGGGTCGATGGACGTAAGATTCGCACCTATCATTTCGTACAGATAAATCTAACGCTTGATTCCGTCAATCCCTGTGTTATGGTTTCGTACAGATAAATCGAACGGCGCGGCGCGAGAGTGCACGCGCCTTAAGTGATTCAAGGGAGCATTTGAGGATGTCTTTGGCTGCCAAGCTCAAAGAACTACGAGGAAAAAACCGGCAATCGTTGCAGGATGTCGCTGATGCTATAGGAGCATCGAAAACACACATCTATGATCTGGAGACCGGTCGCAGCACCAATCCATCAATCGAGCTTCTCACCAAGCTTGCTACGCATTTTCGAGTTTCGATCGCTGATCTTGTCGGGGAAAACCCGGAAGGCGCAAATGAGGATCCCGCGCTCGTTGCCATGTACCGAGACCTCAAAACGCTCACCCCACAAGACCGGGAAACAATCCAGATGTTGATGGATCGGCTCAAGGTTCCGAAGGAAAAATGACATGAGCGTCATGCGGATGGATTTAGCTGACACCGGATCACCCGAAGGGCTCGTCAGTCTCGTCCTGAAGCATGAACCCAATTTTCGAGTGCCCGTCCCAATCGAAGAGCTGGCACTACAGCTTGAGATCGAGGAGATAGCTGAACTTGAAACCGAGGGCTTCGAGGGCGGGTTGATCACCGACAGCAATCGGAGCCGCGGAATCATCTTGGTGAAGCGCGGCGTGAACCAGCCGCGCCGTCGTTTTACGATCGGCCATGAGCTCGGGCACTTCTTGATTGCCAATCATGTGCCGGACGAGGACGGCCGATTCCTTTGTTCAAGGCAGGATCTGCAGACGCTATCCGCCAAGGAAGGTGACCGGCGCGCAAAGATGGAGTTTGAGGCGAACCGCTTCTCTTCACTGATCTTGATGCCGCCGCCGAAACTTCGCGAATATTTCAAGCGGCAACCGTCGCCGAGCATTGAGCATCTTTTCCAGCTTGCAGACGAGTTTCAGGTCAGCAAAGAAGCCATGGCGCGTGCATATGCCGACTATCACCCTGAATCCTTGGCCTTCATCATCGTGAAGGATGGGAAAGTCGGCCGGATATATCATAATCGGAAGCGCCCTTCATCACAGCAAGCCGGAACAAACCGGTTCCACAAGGTTCGTTATTCTACCGAAGAGATCTTCGGATCGGCACACCAAGTGAGATCGACGAAAGACTGCCCGACCTCTGGATCGATGTGCCGCGCGGGCAACGCGCTCCGACACTCAGCGAACAAGTCTGTCTTCAGAAGAATGGCTATGCGCTGATCATGCTCTGGCTTTCGCTCGGCATTGCAAAAACTCGCCCCGAAGCCGAGGCAATGCGCTCCCAATACATCGCATGGCTCGATGACGAGTTGATCCTTTGGGATGGCGAGGATCAGATTGACCCCAACAACCTTCTTGCCTGGTCGAAAACGCTGAGGGTGCAACAGGACGATGCGCCCAGACGCGCACCGATCGAGGCAGCTCTGTCGGGAACCGACGGGAGAGCGGGACGGTATGCCGTCATTCCAGTGCGATCCGGACAGCGGATCCGCTGGCTCGACGCTTCCGGTTTTCGTCTCGCCGTATCGGAGATACCGGAAGGCTTTCCCCGAATTCCCCGGCAATCGGACGACTACGATCTCATCGTCGAGGGCCGCAACGTCTCTGTCGTGCGTCAGTTCTGAATAAGCTCTCAAAGAGCAGGCCATCTCGGTACCAGATCTTGGCATCGGTCTGAGAATGAAGCTCGGCCCCCGGCTTATTCTCAAAATATTTCGGCAATAACGCTGCAGGCACCAGTGTTAATGTCGTCTTCCCTCCAGTTTGGACATCTAGAATTCTGCCATCTTGAACAGCCGACCGCCCAGACCACTATCATCAAGCCGCAATACAATTTCATCGTCTGCGAACGCCACGACCCGACCTTTGTCACTACGTGGAAGATCAGATGCAATAACAGTCATGATGTATTGCAATTTCTTATTGAAAACTTGATCGCGAACTACTTCCAAGAACGCCAGCTTTTTCCGATCGTCGAGGGCTTCCAGCATTCCATCGTGATAAACGAAATGAAAGAAGGGAATGTCCTCATAAACACGCAAGAGCGCCAAGTCGAACAACGCGCAAATCAGTTTCTTGTAACTGGTACCCTCTCCCTGGCTGGATGCCACACCCTTCTGCCCGGCGAGGCCCAGGCTGATCTTGTAGTCGAGATTGTTGTTTGGATTGACGTGAAAAAAGAAAATGCCCTCATGATTGAGCACCTTCTGGCAATAGTCGTTGAAAATGCGGGTGAAGCGTTCGTAGATGACGGTAGGCTTGGCGAGCATCGCCTTGATCTCGTCGACAACGCGGCCACGGTCTCGCTCGGATTCGCGGACCTGCCGTGCCGTTTCCACGACTGCCTCAAGCTTCTTGCGCTGCTCTTCAAGATATACGAGTTGCGCCCGTTGGTGGGAGACATCTTTCTGCAAAGCCTTGAATTTGTCGAAGGTGTCTGTCGAGCGAAGCACCTTCAGGCGCTGTACACGTTGATCGTCGAGTGTTGCCTTGCGGCCTTCTGCCGCCGAAAGCTCGTCCTCTAGCTCCTTGCGGCGCTTCCGCAGCGCTGCGTTGCGCTCCTGTGTGACCTTTTTCTTGAATTCGACGAGCTCGCCATACTGTTTTTTGAGCTGCGTCGGGAAGTGGAGTTGTGCTTCTTCAAAGATCGACTGAACCTCGTCCAGGTCGAACTTGTCTTTGTGGCTTAGAGAGCTGTCGATCTGACCAATATCGTATCTCGCATCATAAATCTGCTGATTCAGAGCAGCAATCTCGCTTTCGATCGTCTCGACAAGGTCGCGCATGAGCCGGCGTTCTTCGTCATCAAACCGGAAAGCGTCAAGTTGCGCTTCGAGATCCTCGACGTGCTGTTGAAGCACACCAAGCTCGGCTGTCAGCTTGGGGAGATCCTCCTCCTTGAACTGGACCTCAGCCTGTTGCTCACCTTGCTTCTCCTGAAGCTTCTGAATGAGGTCGTCCAGCTCATACTTCCGGATAATCGGGCTTTGGTTGAATCCGAAGAGATGTGCGACAAACGGCTTCCAGTGAAGGTCGCGCCCAGCCTGGAATTTCTGAAGTTGTAATTCATCGCTCCAGTCGCCTTGAGAACGCAGAAAGTAGGTGATCCCCTTCCGATAGTCGTATGGCTTTAGCGCGCGTAGATCGAGCCACGCATCGAGAAGCTTGATCGCCTCGTCAATCGGCAAATCTAGATGATCCCAAGTATCATCGGCTGCATCATTGAAATCCGCGTCAGCGACTTCGTGACGGGACAGCGCCACGCGTGTGGGAGCCGCGACGCTACGCCTGATCGTGGCATAGCCGCCGCTATTCAACGCGATCTCTAGGTAGAAGACAAAGTCCGCGAACCGGTCACGATGCCGGTACAGAAAGCTCTCCTGCGACCACCCCTTCAGCATCATGAAATCGATCAGATGCAGGAGGGTCGTCTTACCGAGATTATGCGAGTCCTTTTTCCGATCCTTGGGGTGCTTGACCTCGCCGAGCACGACGTTGAGGCGATTGGTGTCAGCTCCATGGTTGAAAGCAATTGGCGAAAAGATATCCGGGAAGTTCGAATAAAGGCGACTGAGTTGCATAATCAATCCACCTTGTATTCAAGCGTGTCATTCTTGAGGTGGTACTCTGCTTTGCCCAGAAGGAACATGAGATCGAGGGCCGCCAGGAACGAAAGCTCACCATCAGCCCCGACCCGACGAACGACGACGCCTCGTAGCTTCTCGAATTCACAGATGCCGCGCTTTTGCAGCTCCTTCAAAACAAGCGAGAAGACGCGCAGCAATGACGTGTCGAGGTTAAGGTGCTTCTTAGGCGTCAGCGTGGACGACATCTTCGTTCTCCTCCAGCTGCTTGATGCCGATATCGCAATTGAAATACATATAGTGAAGCAGGATCGATATGAGGCGGCGTTTGCCTCTCAGAACCTCACGCTTCTGCTGTATTTGCTCGTACATAAACAGAAAGATATCATCGAACGCTCCGAACTGTGTGCGCTTGGCGATAATCTTCTGCTTCAGCTCATCAGCAGCATCATGATAGAGCGCCGCGAATTCGTCATTCCTCGGATTCTGGAGGAATTGTGCAACGCGATCGAAATGCGGCATGGATTGAGCGACGATCACCTGCTTGTAATACTCATCTGACACGCCATTGAGCTTGTTCTTCAACGGCATTTTGAGCTTCTCGAAGTCGAATGCGCTCTCAAAGGCGCTGTCAGCATCGTCCCTCGTATAGGCGTTCAGCGCACCGATCACCTCCACCAATTCGTCGGGGTTGAAGCGGAAAGGCGATGGATCGAGCCAATTCGGCAATATCTCGCGGATGTCTTGATAACTGTCGAGTGCGAGATGAAGACGTTCAACACCGACAATGTGCGCCGAACTGATACCGAGCCCTAGGAGATCCTTCATGTACTTTTCGTCAGCGCCGCCGGTGTATTTCCGGTTGGTGAAGACCAGATAGTGGTCGCAAATGCCGTCGCCATTTAGCCGCTTAATCTTGTCGTGCTCTTTTCGGAGCAGGCCTGCGAAATCGGGATCGGAACACGATTTTTTTGGCGCGCTAATGTGCTTCGCCTGCAGGACGAAGTGCCCAGACAACGGCGACGCCACGCTCGGAAACCCATTGGCAGTACCATGGAACTTCCCATCACGCCCACCGTCCCGTCCGCGGGCGAAAGGAGTCACACCCTCCCCGAGCCAACGCACGCAGATGCAAACGACAAGCTTTTCAAACTCATCTTCATTTAGCTCGTGGAGTCTATAATCGCGAGGCAGCATGTGATCAGGATTGCAAACAAAAGTTGAATATAACTCTAACGATATGGAGTATCCGAGGGCAATTGCGTTTGCAACGCCTCCATGATCGATCGATCGCTGAGCGTCCGGCGAACCCACTGGCTTCGAGACCAGAAGTCATCGACTCGCTGACTAGATCACACCCCATGCCCGAAACCTCCCCCTCCCCGTCATCTCCCTCAAGCCCAGTTCCAAAACGATCCGCCGCGCCGCCTGCGGCGTCACATCGAGCGTCTTGGCCACCATCCCGGCCGACACCAATGGTTTTGCCATGACCAGCTCGACCAGCTCCGGCAGTTTTGAAGACGTCCGGCGCCCCTCCAGTTTTCGGTCCATCATCGTTTTCGCTAGCGCCAGCCGGTTGTGTTCTTTCAGCCCGATCTCGGCGGACGCGATCAGCCCGTGGGCAATGGCGAGCAGCCGGGTTTCCCGGTCGCGATGCCGACGGCGATCGACGGGAATGGTTTTGAGGCCGAGATTGATGGCGGCGAGATGCGCGCCGGTGGTGATGCCGGCCTGCCGCAGGATAGACGCGGCAAACAGGCGGCCAAGCCAGGGGGCGTGCTGAAGGACGGAAAGCTCGTTCCAGGCATCGAGGGCAATGATCGCCTGCAGCACCGGCGGCAGGTTTTCGGCCTGGCGTAGAACGCCGCGCCATTCCTCGAGCCGCGCGTCCTCGTCCCAGTCGAGATCATAGACCAGCGGATCTTTTTCCGCCGCGCCGCCACGGCCGGGACGTGTTGCATGCTCGATCGCGGCCTCCGATCGGGCTAGTACCGCATCGATGGCGGCATAGTCGACGCCGAGGAGAATTTCGACGTCGTCACCTTCCTCCCCCTCCCCCTCCGCGTGGATCGCGGCCGCCGGCCAAATAACTTCGGCCGTCGTTGCCGCGTCCCCGCCGCCCGACCCGATCTCCGAGGTTTTCCGCAGCGAGCGGATGCCGTCGGCAGAAAGCGCCCAATCCGGGGATCGGCCGGCGATGCGCCGACGAGTGCGCAGGACGTCGCGGGCGATGGTCAGTTCGTGGGTGGGCGTGCGGATGTCGCGGGTGGCGTCGTGGAGGACGAGGTCTTCGAGGTGAACGAGTTCGCCGTCGATCCACAAGGAGGCGCAGGTGTCGGCGAAATGCATCCTCTCGATCCACCCCGCGCCGACCGGCGAGCGGGCAATGCGCTCGTCGAGACGGGCAAGAGCGACACCAGCTGTCGCTTTTACTTTACAATTTCAAACGGCAGAACGTCATACTTCTGTGAGAGTTAGCGCGCAAAAATAGTCCAGATTTTCGCTAACAATTTCGATGGGGCTGCGGTCACTGGTCGGTGGAAGGCAGCTCACGCTTATTCGTAAGCGAAAGATCGGCGCGCAGTTTAGGCCAAATATCGAGGCTATTGAGCGAGAAACTCGGACGGTTGGTCGCAGCTTCAATCGGTGATGTTCTTTGTCGGCGAACCCAGCAACGTCGGCATTGTTACCAGACCAGCTTCAGCTCTCCCCTGAGATAATTGCTGTTGCGACCGCCCACAGCTTCGAGCGCCGAGCCAACCTGATAATGAACAGCCTCCAGCGACCCCGTGAGATTGGGATTGAAGCGGCAGTCCGCCTTGATTTGCGCATAAGCGCCGGTCCATGCCGACCCCTTACCCGCAGTACCGGCGACGGGAACGCTTGGCAGGGTGTAGACAGCGTCCTGTGTCGTCTGACGCCACAGCAGTCCGACCCCGGCCATAAGGGTCAGGTCGTCTGTCGGCTGAATGGTGACCGATGGTTTGATGTGAACGAGGTTGGCGTATCCGGTATGACCGCCGAGCGAGAAATAGAAGCCATTAGGAAACAGCGGATTGAATGTGCCGAGCGTGCTATCACTTGCGGCTCGGTCGCCCGATGCCACGTCGAACTGCAAACCAATCCGTGGCGACCAAGTGAGCTCCTCGAAGGTATAGCCGGTCCTCGCACCCACGGCCCAGGCCAGAATGTTGGCTGAGCCCACCTTGCCAACCTGTCCCATCGCTTCCGCATCCCAGTCGAAACCGGCATATTTGCCGGCCGACCGGGTATCGAAAACGTGCCTCTCCTCTTCACCCGACGCGGTAAGAAAACTGGCGTTCTGGCGCCGATAAAGCGCGTAATAGGCGGAGGCCTCGATATCCGGCGAGAGCTGCCGCTCCATGCGGACCCCGCTGAACATTGCGTCGCCGCTCGATCGATCATCGAAAGGATCGACATCGCGATACTGAACAGGCTGGCTGACAAGACCATAGAAGCGCCACGCATCCGTCTCCCATCCGGCCCAGACGGCATCGAAAGACTGGCGGACATTCGGCCCATCGCGCGTCGAAACGAACCGCTCCAGGTCAAACGCGAAGTCTTGGCGGCCGACCCTTGCTCTGAACGTTCCCGCGTCAGTCTCCTGCGTATAGCCGATGAATGCCAGCCGGAGGTCAAATCGGTTTGCGTCGTTGGGGCCGACCACCGTCTTGTCGAACGCACGCACGTCCTCGAACTGCGTGAACAATTGCCAGTTTTCATTCAGGTGAACATCGATGTGAAACTGCGCGCGCTGTAGCCAATATGAATCTCTGGGATTCGTACGTACGGTTCCGAAAGCCGGTGCATCACTGACTTCGAAGATCTCGCGGAGATTGAGCCCGAACGAAATGTAACTGTCGGGATTGGAGAAAAACAACGGAATGTATTTGAGACTATCCAGCGGCTGAGTCCGCAGATTCGGATCGCCGAGACGGTCATCCGGGATGAAAGCCCGCACGGTAAAGACTTGCGGGCAGCAAGACTTTAGCTCAGCCACCTGCCCTACCCAATGGGTGATGCCAGGAATTAAACTTCGGTAGCGTGACAATCCAGAAGTGCTGGAAATGAAGCATTTTAGTTGTTCGGCCTCCATCGACGCCAACGAGACGCCTAGTTGCTTGAACGGCTGCCAGCCGCCTGTAAAGGTTGCACGGTAGCCCCCATGCAGTCGCGTCATTGACATTGAGGATGATGGCTGTCATCTTGACGTTTAGGATGATAAACGTCATCCTCTTTGTTGTAGACCAAACGGCCCGCGCACACGTCCTGTGCCCAGTGCCCTAAGCGAAGGAATCTTTCGGATGAGTGCTCCACTAACCCAGTTCACGATCACCGAGGCGGCGCCGGGATACTGGCGGGTGACCTTCAACAATCCGCCGCTGAACTTTTGCGATCCAGAGACCCTCATCGAGCTGCAGCGGATCGTCGGTCTCATCGAGGCCGATGACACGTTGCGGGTGGTCGTGTTCGATAGTGCTGACCCGGATTTCTTCGTCAATCACTACGACGTCTCCCGATTCGCCGATTTTCCCCTGACGCCTGGGCCGACTGGTCTGCCGACGTTCATCGATGCCACGACGCGGTTGACCAGTTCCCCGGTCGTGACGATCGCATCGATTAGGGGTCGCACTCGCGGTGGCGGGTCTGAGATTGCGCTGGCATGTGACATGCGTTTTGCCAGCCTGGAGCGAGCGATCTTCGCTCAGATCGAAGTCGGGGCGGGCGTCTTCCCAGGCGGTGGTGCAACGGAACGCCTACCACTCCTCGTCGGACGGGCCAGGGCGCTTGAAATCGTGCTCGGCAGCGACGATTTCGACGCTGCAACAGCAGCGAACTACGGGTGGGTGAATCGCGCACTCCCGGATGATGAACTCGACGCCCACGTCGATAACCTCGCCCGTCGCATCGCCTCGTTCGACAAGCCTGCGCTCGCCGAGGCGAAGCGGCTGATCAACCGTAGAAGCCTGCCGTCCGCTGAGGACCTAATGCAGACACAGGAAGCTTTCCTCAACGCGTTCTCTTGGCCGACGGTCCCTGAGCGGGGAGCCCGAATCGCGCAAAAGCGCGACGAAGTGGGTCCTGACTTCGAGGCACGCATGAGTTATCACCTCGGCAATCTCGGCACCGAAACCCATTGACACCAAGGTCGCCCCCTGGAGGGGGCGAAACCTTGGCGACCATTCGTCTGAAAATGATGGTTACCAAACTCGTTAGGATATACTGGTGTCGCATCGAGGCGGGAGGTTTATTCATGGGTAGTTCGAAAGCTGACAAGGCGGCAAGCCACAATCGAATTATCGATATCGCCGCGACTCAAATGCGCCGCAGTGGCATTTACGGTGTCGGAGTGGCGGAGCTGATGCGGGAAGCCGGCCTGACGCACGGCGGCTTCTACCGTCATTTCGAATCCCGGGATGAACTGGTCAGCGCCGCGGTGGAACGCGCCTTGGCTCAGGGAAGTGCGCGGACTTTGGCTGCGTCCGGCAAAGGTGGCAGACGGGCGCTCGAAGCGATCGTCGACGACTACCTCAGTCCAGCCCACCGCGCCCACCCTGAGGCCGGATGCGCAGTGGCCGGTTTGGCTGAGGACATTTCGCGCGCGGATGATCGAACCCGCTCGGCCTACAGACGCCAGGTCGAGCAGTATCTCGAGCTTCTGGCCGGATTGACGCCGGGTACGGACGCTGCTGGTGATCGACGTCGGGCCTGCTTGGTACTCAGCGCACTGGTTGGTGCCCTTGCCATGGCACGAGCAATCGGCGAAGGGGCACTATCCGACGAAATTCTCTCCGACACCGCGACGGCACTCAAGGAGCTTTAGGGCTTTGCAACGCTGCAAGTGGATTCATCGGCTTGACAAATTTTTGCGAACTTTCCTCCGATCGGAAGCCTGCACTCGAACTAGCCGTCGGCGCCAACGATAAGCCAACCGAAATCGGATTGCTCGACGTGCGTCACAACGACAGGGGACTTTTGAACAAATCCCGACTACGGCGCTCGGCGGAGTCACAGTGCACCCCCTTCAACCAGGCTCAGATAACAAGATCCCACGCTCCGAGCATCACTTGAACCCAATACCAAGCGTGCTCAATAATTCGAGCATGATGTCATTGACGGCACGCTGGCGCAAAATCCGGGCTTCTCTGATTTCCGTGTCGTCTGCAGCACCTTCAATTTCGAACTGCGCCACGGCGACGTTGCCTTCGCGCAGGTAGCCTTCGTCTGGCTCTGGATCACAAAATCGGGTGAGCAATAGCGTCAGGGCACGTTCGATGACCTCCCGATCGTTGCCTTTCAGAGCCTCTTGGAATTTGGCGATTGCACCGGCGAGCCCGCCTTCTCCGTGTTCGAGGCAGTAGACGAGATCGTGCGCATCTTTGCGCTCACGCCGGTGATCAAAGGCAAACGCCTTCAGGCATGTGAATGCCACGATATCGGCATAGGGGATGGATTCTGTCGAGCGGCCTTTTTCACCCAACAGATCGGCGGTGACTTCCATCCGGTCGTGGTGTCCGAACACGAGCGACGCGTGAGGGATATTCACGGCAGAAACATTTCCCTCCGTCGGCAGTTCCTGTAATGCGCCACCCAGCAGCTTCGGATCGTCTGCCAAGAACTCCAGGATGACGAGAATACCGTGCTCGGTCATAGTCTGCCAACGCCAGTTGACCTTATTGCCCTTGTCATTTTGCGCTCGCTCGAAGCCCATTTTTTTGAGGTTCTGCTCGAGCGTCCGGTATGCCTCTGTGTCGGCAAGGATCGACAGATCGACAACGACATCTATATCGCCGGTTCCCGCATGAGGCGGGACGTCAGGCGGCCGCTTGGTGACGATGTAGCGCGGTGCCAGCCCACCGACCAGAAAGACGGAGTCCCGCCAAGGGCCGAGACCGCTGAAGAGCGTAACCAGGACGCGCTCGCAGTCGCGGGTAACATCGGCACTGTATTCAGTCAGTATCTGAGGCTTTGTCATTCGGGTACCGCGAGCTTTGTCAGCCGAAGATGTTCGGCCAGCTCCTTTGAGCGACCGCTGCCGAGCTGCAGGAGGTCGAGATAGGTTTGAAGTGGATCCGTGACCCAGACATGACCGACCCGTTGGCGAAACATAAAGTCGTGGCGTGGATTAGAGTCTATAACTCCCAGATTCCAGCCGTCTTTGACAGCCTTTGCTCCCAGGTTTCGGAGAAGGCTTTCGCCGCCATTATCGATGCGGCAATGGAGCTGGGATATCTTCGAGAGGTGCGGTGCATGGATCTGGCCGGCCATGAGCCCGGAAATTTCGTAGCGAACTCCCATCTCATCGCAGGTGCGGTCAATCTCATGGATCGCCTCATCGATTTTGGTCATCCGCATGTAGTACGAGCGAAGCGGCTTCGGCTTGATCGAAGCGACGTGGGAAGACCACTCGTCAAGCAGCGCGCGGGGATTGGAGAGTATTCTTTCCTTCGATGGACCGGCACCCTTGGAGCTCACCCATTCGCGGCGCTCTAGTTCGATAAGAACCTGAGATGCAGTTGTTGGAGATACGGATGCCCGCTCGGCCAGTTCATGCACACCGAACCACTGGTCCTTAAATGTCCAGACGGCATGGAGGGCCTGTGCGCGACTTCCAACGAACAGATTGTTAAGCGATCGAGCCTGCTGCTTCGAGGCTGGCTTTTCGACGAGAACAAAGAGATTGTCGGCCGAAAGATAGAGGCTCCCGCTACGATCGAAATAACCGATCTTTTCCTCTCGCAGGAGTGCACGCGCACCCCGGGAAATGGTATCGGCCATCAATAGGGGGAGAACTCTAAAATTGCCTGGCGGCATAGCGGCAATGAATTTCTTCAGCTGCCAGATTGCTTCCCTGACATCTCTTGGGAAAGCTGATTTTTTGACCTCGACAACAAGTTTGATAGGCGCATCAGAAAATCGTGCATCTATAAGGAAATCTGCGTGAGAGTTTCCCATCTGCGGCTCAAACCTCGGCTCGGACGTGATTTCCCCGCCTGCCTCCGTGAGGCTGGCCGTCAATTTACCCAACATATCGATAGCGATGAAATCTTCCACGATATTCCCTGTGCAGCAAATATAGCCTCTATGCCGCATATCCGCAAAAATGTCGATATGTACTGCGCAGCAAACAAGCAAACTGCTGTTCTGGCTTGCCTCATGCCGCGCGAGCGCCTTGAAGGGACACGAACTCCAGAACGTCATTTAGCTACTAAAATACAGCCGCGACAGCCACACAAAATGCTTAATTTTCGCGTGGCCAGCTAATATCCAGCTTAAGCCTTATCGCTCAATAACCAGATCGCTGAGTGGTTTCGAACAGCAAGGCAAGAAAAATCCGGCGTTGATTTCGCGTTGGCGGATACCGCCGTTGTGGTTCATGTCGACGGTGCCGCTGACGAGTTTCGATTTGCAGGTGCCGCAGAGGCCGTTCGAGCAGGACGACGGGATTTTCACGCCGGCCTTCTTTGCGCAGGACAGCACGGTCTGATCGGATGTGACGTCAATCTACGACCCTGCTTGGCAAACTCGACCTTGAAGGGCGCGAGCACTGCCTCGTCCGTCATCGGAAGCGGAGCGTCGTCGATCACGGCGGCGTCAAAACTCTCTTCGATGTAATTTTCGGGTGGCACGCCGAGGTCTGCCGAAATCGTCCGTGCCGCAGCCATGAACGGAGCCAGGCCACAGCACAGGATCACCCGCTCCGTGAGGTCGGGAACAATGAGCTTGAACAGGTCGCGCGAAATCCGGCCGTGAAGGCCAGACCACGAGGTTTCGCCGGTGAGCGTCTCCGGCAGGAAATACAGGAGAAAGCCTTTCAGCTTGGTCGCAAGGCTCGCCAGTTCGTTACGGAACTCCAGGTCGCCCGGCGTCCGGCTGGCATGCAAGAAGATGACGTCGACCGGCAGCGCCGTGTCGGCAAGCTCACGCGCCATCGCGCTCGTGGCGCTGGAGGCCGCCATCCGGCATCGCAGCTTTACCGCGGCAGCCAGTGAATTGGGGGTGACGCAGGCTGCGGTCAGTCGCATGATTGCCCTTCTGGAGGATGATTTCGGCCGGCCGCTCTTTCATCGCGGCCACCGGACGATCGAACCGACTCCTGCCTGCCTCATTCTCGGCGCGACGCTAGCAGACAGTCTGTCCAATATTGCCGACAGCGTCGATGCGGTGCGCGCCAGCGTCACCGACGTCGTGACCATCGGCGCAACGATCGCATTCTCGTCGTTCTGGCTGCTTCCGAAGATCGCCGAGTTTCGCCAGCTCAATCCGGACATCAGATTCGCGTGGTCTCACAGGACAGCAAGCTGGACCTGACAAACGGCGGCGTCGATATCGCGATCCGATATGGCGTGCCGCCTTTCAATGACGGGATCGTGCTGGGATCATGCGGGGACCGGATCTATCCTGTCTGCTCGCCGCATTATGCCACGTCCCGTCGCGTCGAGGATTTCCCCCATGGCGGCTATGAACTGATCGAGACCGATGTTCCAAACAGAAGCTGGTATCGATAGGAAGGCTGGTTTGCCCGGTGCGGCCGCAAGCCGGACAATCGGCGCTCGATCCTCCGCCTCAGCCATTACACCGAGACTATCTATGCGGCACGGGCCGGCCAGGGCGTTGCGCTCGGATGGGATGTGCTTATCAAGACATTTCTGGCTGACGGCAGCCTCGTCAAGGTCGGGGACACGGAGTTCGAGGGGGAGGGCCGTTACAACGTTCTGTTACCGGTCGATGCCAAGCGCTCCGCGATCGCCGATTTTGCAGCCGGCTAACGCAGGCTCTGCAGAAAACGTCCTGAGCCGCCCCGTCCAAAGGCCAAGCGTCAGACCTGTTGCGCATCCTTCTCCTGCGACGAGCCGGGCTCGACCGGAAGATCAGCCTTCATGTCGTTGGGCACGACATAGAGTTCCATGTTTTCGCGCGACAGTTCCCAGTGCTTGAAGACCAGGTCGACGACGGCGTGTTCGTCATGGGCTTTGATCGCGTCGATGAAGCCGTCATGGTGCTCGACAGCCAGTTGAAGGCGCTGCCGCATGTCATCATTGCGCGGATGGAAAAAGGTGTGGCCGATTCGGGCGTGATCGATAAGCAGCCGCCCGAGGCTGGGCTGCAGATAAACGTTGCCCGACATCTCACCCATGATCTCGTGAAACCTGTTGTTCTCCAAGACCATTTCAAGCGTATCGAGATTCTCACTGGCGGTTCGAAATTTCTCCTGCGTATCGCGTAGTTCCGACAACTGCCTAGGCTTGAAGTTTTGCACCGCCAGCCGGCCGATTGCTGCATAAATCATTGGCGCTATAAGAAAAAAATGGCGCAGAGTTGAATGATTCAGCGGGATAACGCGCGCGCTTCTGTTTTCCCGCATGTCAATGTAGCCTTCTCCTGCGAGGCGCCGAAGCGTGTCCCGTACGGGCGTGCGAGACAGGCCATACTTCTCGCTGAGGCTGACCTCATCCACATCCTCGTCGGGGTCGAGTTCCATCGTGAGGATCTGACGCTTGAGATCATCGTAGAGAGTGCTCTTGCCGCTCTTCATTCAATTCATTCCCCAGGCAGAAGTGTCCGATCTGCGATTGGCTTAAGGCCGACCGTCGCCGTTGGCAATCTCGATATTCAGTCGGGGCTCGCGTGACAGTGCTCTTAATTTTATCACTTTGCACAACTGTATATTTTCGGTGTAACTATTGTGTACTTTCAAAATACAATTTTGTTGACTCATCTAAAATCTCATGCAAGCTTGTCCTCATAAGCCGACAGCGCGATGCGCGGGCCAGGTCACACATCGGGGATTTGAGATGAAGGGCGGCAAGAGCGAACTCTACGACGATCTCAAGCGCCGGATCCTGACGATGGAACTCGATCCGGACGAAGACCTGGATGAAGTGTCGCTGAGTGAAAAATACGGCCTGTCACGGACCCCGGTGCGGGAGGTCTTCCGTCGCCTGGAAGGCGAAGGCTACGTGGATATCCGCACCAACCGCGGCGCTCGGGTCATCCCGATGAACCACTCGACGCTGCGCCACTTCTTCCTGGTCGCCCCGATGATCTACGCGGCGATCGGACGCCTCGCGGTTCGGAATTTCAAGGTGAAGCAGCTGTCCGAGTTGCAGACAACCCAGGAACAGTTTCGGGCCGCGAGCATCTCGCACGATGCGCTTTCGATGACCCTCGCCAACAACCGGTTTCACGAGATCATCGGCGAGATGTCGGGCAACGAGTACCTGCAACCGAGCCTCGGCAGGCTGCTGATCGATCATGCGCGCATCGGCCACACATTCTTCCGCCCCCGCAACGCGGACATGCAAGAGCGGCTTCGAAAATCAGTCGGTCATCATGACGGGTTCATCGCGGCGATCGCCGCCCGTGACGAAGACGCTGTCGTCGACCTCGTGTTCGAACACTGGGAACTGTCGCGCGAGAACATGGAAATGTTCATCGCACCCCAAGCACTCAAGGCGGACGCACTGGTCGTAACGCCGACGCAATCCACGGAGAAGTCATCATGAAATTCGAAGGCATCTACACCCCGGCGATCACGCCGCTCGGGCCTGACAGGCAGATCGACCGTAAGGGGTTTGCGGCAGTGCTGGAATCGCTGATCGAAGCCAAGGTTCATGGCATCATCGTCGGCGGATCGACGGGCGAATATTACGCTCAGAGCGCCCAGGAACGCTTCGAGCTTGCCGCTTACGCCAAGGATGTCATCGGGACACGCCTCGCCCTTGTCATCGGCACCGGTGCAACGCGGACCGAAGACTCCGTTGAATATGCCAAGGCTGCGAAGGAAATCGGCGCTGACGCGATCCTGGTCTCGTCGCCGCCCTATGCGCTGCCGACGGAAAAGGAGAATGCGATCCATGCCTTGACGATCGACCGCGCCGCCAACCTGCCGATCATGCTCTACAATTATCCGGCCCGCATGGGCATCACCATGCGCGAGGACTATTTCTCCCGCGTGGGCCGGTCCAAAAACGTCGTGGCAATCAAGGAAAGCTCCGGCGAAATGGCCAACGTCCATCTCCTGGCGCGTAAGTTTCCGCATATCCGCCTTTCCTGTGGCTGGGACGACCAGGCCCTGGAATTCTTTGCCTGGGGTGCCAAAAGCTGGGTCTGCGCCGGCTCCAACTTCCTGCCGCGCGAACATGTCGCCCTCTACGAAGCCTGCGTCCTTGAAAAGAATTTCGACAAGGGCCGCGCGATCATGACGGCGATGCTGCCGCTGATGGACTTCCTCGAATGTGGAAAATTCGTCCAGTCGATCAAGCATGGATGCGAGATCATCGGCCTGAAGACAGGGTCCGTGCGCGCGCCACTGCGCCCGCTCAATTCCGAAGAAAAAAGAACCCTTGAAACCGTTGTCGCGACTTTAAAGCGCACGGTTGCCCAAATCACGTCGGGAGCCAACAATGCATGAACCCTTGAACGCGGCCGAATACAAGGCAATCGCCGCCAACCTTCATTTGCCGACCAACGCCTTTATCGATGGCGCCTTCCGCCCGGCGAAATCCGGCAAGACATTCACGACGACGAACCCTGCGACCGGCGAGACGCTAGCCGAGATCGCGGCCTGTGACGCTGTTGATGTCGATGATGCGGTTGCAAATGCGAAAACGGCGTTCGACGACGGTCGCTGGCGTTTGTTGCCTCCCGGCGACCGGAAGGCGGCCCTCCTCAAACTCGCCAAGCTCCTGGAGGAAAACCGCCACGAGCTCGCCGTTATGGAAAGCATCGACAGTGGCAAGCCGGTGCGCGAATGCCAGACAGTCGATGTGGCGGACACGATCCACACGATCCGCTTCCATGCCGAACTCATCGACAAGCTTTACGACAACACCAACCCGGTCGGGCCGAATGCCCTTGCCATGGTGGTGCGCGAACCGATCGGCGTCGTCGGCTGCGTGCTGCCCTGGAACTTCCCGCTCTTGATGCTCGCCTGGAAGATCGGACCTGCGCTTGCATCGGGATGCTCCGTCATCGTCAAGCCCGCGCAGGAAACCACACTTACCACCCTTCGTGTTGCAGAACTGGCTCTCGAGGCCGGCATCCCCGCGGGCGTCTTCAATGTCGTCACCGGCAGCGGCAAGGACGTCGGTGAGCCGATCGGCCTGCACATGGATATCGATATGGTCGCCTTTACCGGATCGACGCCGACCGGACGTCGCTTCCTGCGTTACTCGGCGGATTCAAACCTCAAGAAGGTCGTGCTCGAATGCGGCGGCAAGAACCCGGCCGTCGTCCTCGATGATGCCGAAGACCTCGACCTCGTTGCCGAGCAGGTCGTCAACGGTGCTTTCTGGAACATGGGCGAGAATTGCTCGGCGACGTCTCGCCTGATCGTCGACAGCAAGATCAAGGATGAGTTGCTCGAACGTATCGGCGCCTATCTGCGCGAATGGAAAACCGGCGATCCGCTGGATCCAGAAAATCGCATCGGCGCTCTGGTCAGCAAGTCGCACTTCGACAAGGTCAAATCCTTCCTCGACGACGTGAAGAAGGAGAAGCTATCGCTCACCCATGGCGGCGAGACCCTGAAGGGCATCTTCATCGAACCTACCGTCGTCGATGGCGTCACCCCTGCGAGCCGCCTTTTCCAGGAGGAGATCTTCGGGCCGATCCTGTCGGTAACCACGTTCGAAACGTTGGCGGAAGCCGTGAAGCTGGCCAACGACACCAATTATGGCCTCACCGCTTCGGTTTATACCGGCAGTCTGCGCAAGGCGATCAAGCTGTCGCGCGAAATCCGGGCAGGCCTGGTCACCGTCAACTGCTTCGGCGAAGGTGACGCCTCGACGCCCTTCGGCGGCTACAAGGAATCGGGTTTTGGCGGCCGCGACAAGTCGATCTTCGCCCACGACAACTACTGTGAACTGAAGACGATCTGGATCGATATCTCCGAGCGCTCCGTGGACGAGACGATCCGATGATCACCAAGTCCGTCAAGCGCTTGCCTTTTGAAAACGGCGTCTCGGGCTGGGAGGCGATCAGCAAGCGACCGTTTCCAGTCCGGAGCCTGGAAGGCAACGTGACCGCGGACTGGTTGGTGATCGGCGCGGGCTTCGCGGGATTGTCCGCGGCCCGCCGCCTGAAAGAGCGTCGTCCACAGGACAAGGTCGTCATCCTTGAGGCTAGTGAATTGGGGAAAGGCACTTCGGGACGAAACTCGGGCTTCATGATCGACGTCCCGCACAACCTCTCGTCCAGTGAATATTCAAGCGGCAGCGTCGATGCCACACAGATGGAGATGGCGCAGAACCGCTCCGCGATCGCCTTTGCAGCGCAAGCGGCCGATGAATACGAAATGCCCCGCGAGACCTTCGATCCCTCGGGCAAGATCAATGCTGCCGCAACCGCGCGCGGCATGAAGCTGAACATGGCGTTCGGGCAATCGCTGAAGGGTGCGGGCGAGAAGCATGTGTTTCTCGACGCCCGTGAAATGCGCGACATCACCGGGTCGGACTATTATCTGAGCGGGCTCTACACGCCCGGCGCGGTCCTCATCCAGCCGGCCGACTATATCCGCAGCTTCGCCGCCGGGCTGTCGGAAAGCGTCGATGTGTACGAGCGCTCGCCCGTGACCGGGTTGAAGCGCGAGGGCGGAACCTGGACTGCCATTTCGTTGCGCGGAACGGTCACGGCCCCCAGGGTCATCGTCGCCGTCAACGGCCATATCGAGGATTTCGGTCACTTCGGCGGCAGGCTGATGCACATCTTCGCCTACGCCTCGATGACCGCACCCTTCGATGCCGATGGCGTGGGCAAGGAAAAATCAGGTCGCGACAAGTGGGCTCTTCTTCCCGCCGACGCGATGGGCGCCACTGTGCGCAAGCTTACCACTGGCGGGCAGTCGCGGATCGTGATCCGGACGAAATATACCTACGACACAACGGTAAGCGTCAGCGAACGGCGTATGGCGAAGATGGCGAGCGAGCATCGCCGCTCCTTCGACGCCCGGTTTCCGGGCCTTGCCGAAGTGCCGTTCGAATACAGCTGGGCCGGCCGCCTTTGCCTGAGCCGCAACCATGTCCCGGCCTTTGGCGAGATCGACGAGGGGCTCTATTCGGCCTGCTGCGAAAATGGCCTCGGTACGGTCAAAAGCACCCTTGCGGGCATGATGGCTGCCGACCTCGCCACCGGTACGACCTCCCGAGAACTAGAAGAATACATGGATCACGCGCAGCCCTCCCGGCTGCCGCCGGAGCCGTTCGCCTGGCTCGGCATCAATTCCGTGATCCGTTTGCAGGAATTGCGTGCAGGCCGCGAGGGATGATCCCTCGCCGCGCAATGTGAAGACTGAGCCCAGCGCGAGGCTTCAACGATAATGGGAACGCAAAATTAGGAGCGAGAAATGAAGACTCTGTGGAAAGCATTCTGCGCAGCGGCGATGATCGGGATGACCGTCATGTCGGCGCATGCGGAAGAAAAGACCATCACCATCGGCACGATGTCCTGGGAAGACTTGACACCGATCACCGGGATCACCAAGAAAGTACTCGAAGATTCCGGCTACACCGTAAAGGTCGTCCCGTTCTCCGAGTGGGGCATCGCCTATGCCGCCCTGGGCAAGGGTGACGTCCAGATCCTCGCCTCGCAGACGGACTACGTCGCGCAGGATTACTGGGACAAGAACAAGAAGCGCCTCGAAAAGATTTCGCCGGTCTCGCACGGCCTGTTCCAAGGCGTCGCTGTTCCGAAGTATGTCACCATCGATTCCATGGATCAGCTGAACGACAATGCCGACAAGTTCGGCGGAAAGATCGTCGGTATCGAGCCGGGCTCGGGCCTGATGAGGGACACGGCCAATTCCGTGAAGGCTTATGATCTCAAGCTGCAGCTCGTCGAAGGCAGTACGGCCGCGATGACCGCCGCGCTGAAGTCCGCCACCGATCGCAAGGAATGGATTGCCGTGACGATCTGGGAGCCGTCCTGGATGATGCAGAAATACGACGTCAAGTTCCTTCAGGACCCCAAAGGCGTCTTCCCTCCACCGCAGAGCTACTACTGGATCGGGCAAAAGGGCTTTTCCGCGGAGAACCCGCACGCCCGTGAAGTGATTGCCAGCGTTTATGTTCCGCTTGCCGACATCACCGCGATCAACAGCGCCGTCAACGACGGCAAGACGATGGACGAGGCGATCAAGGACTGGACCGACAGCCATGCCGACCTCCTGAAGCGCTGGGAAAACATCGCCACCGAATAAAGCCGAATGCCGGGCCTCCACATGTTTGGCGGCCCGGCTCCACATTCCACGAATGAGAATGCCGGTATCAAACCGGCTCGCGGGGAACGCTATGACCATGTCAATGAATGATGCCGGCGATATCCTGATCGACTGCCAGTCGGTCTGGAAGATATTCGGAGCCAAGGCCAAGGCGGCCGTCGAGGCGGTAAAGACAGACGGCTTGTCCAAGAAACAGATCCTGACGGACTACGACTGCGTCGTCGGCGTCTCGGACGCCAACCTTCAGGTTAGGCGCGGCGAGATCTTCTGTATCATGGGACTGTCGGGCAGCGGCAAGTCCACGCTCATCCGGCTGCTCAACAGACTGATCGAACCGAGCCTTGGCAAGATCCTCGTCAAGGGCAAGGACATCTCCGCCCTGAATGCCGCCGAACTCCGCGACATTCGTGCCCGCAACATCGGGATGGTTTTCCAGAGCGTCGCCCTGCTTCCGCACCGCACCGTTCTGGAGAATGCCGCCTTCGGACTTGAGGTTCGCGGCGTCGGCAAGGAAGAACGATACAAGACAGCCCGCGCGGCGCTGGACAAGGTTGGCCTGTCCGACTGGACGACACGATACCCTTCCGAATTGTCCGGCGGCATGCAGCAGCGCGTCGGCCTTGCCCGCGCCATCGCCGCCGATCCCGAGATCATCCTGATGGACGAACCATTCAGCGCGCTCGATCCGCTGATCCGCCGCCAGCTTCAGGACGAATTCCGGCAACTGACCAAGTCGCTTGGAAAGTCGGCCGTGTTCATCACCCACGATCTTGAGGAAGCCATCCGGATCGGTGACCGCATCGCCATCATGAAGGACGGGGTCATCGTCCAGGTCGGTAATGCCGAGGAGATCGTGACCAAGCCTGCGGACGACTACGTCGCCGAGTTCGTTGCCGGGATTTCCAGGATTCATCTGGTCAAGGCGCACTCCGTCATGATGCCGGTTGCCGAATACACGCGCAGCCACCCGAATGTCGATGTTGGCTCGCTGCTCCGCACCACGCCCGAAGCGGATATCGGCGCCCTGATCGAACTGACCATGCAATCGAGCCGCGATGCCGTCGCTGTTGTCGAGGGTGGCAAGGTGGTCGGCATCGTTACGATACGTGGCCTGCTCTGTGGTGTCGCCGGCAGTCCCGCCACCGTGCCCGCTGCGGCATAGATCGGAGATGGTCATGGACACGTCCCTCATCACTGACAGCTTCGACGAGAAGATCGACGATGCGCTGAACTGGATCAGCGACAATGCCTCGTGGCTATTCGACAGCATCCGCGCCGTTCTGGAGGGCACCTATGACGGCGTCCTCTGGCTCGTGCAGCTTCCACCATTCTATGTGATCGCCCTTGTCGCGGCGGCGCTGGGATGGCGGCTGATCAACGTGCCGGCCGGGCTTCTGGTAGGCGTCGCCCTGCTCGGATGCGCGGTGATGGGACTGTGGGCCGAGACCATGAGCACGCTGGCCCTGGTGATCACGGCCACGTTCATGGCGCTGCTCATCGGTATCCCTCTTGGCGTCGTGGCCGGCTTCGTCAAATCTTTCGACAGGTTCGTCGAACCGATCCTCGATCTCATCCAGACCCTTCCGCCCTACATCTACCTTCTGCCGGCGATCGCTTTGATGGGATACGGACCGGCCACGGCTCTTCTGGCGACCGTCATCGTTGCCATGCCTCCGGCAATCCGCCTGACATCGCTCGGCATCCGCCGAACCCCGCGCGAGTTCATCGAGCTCGGGCAGGCAAGTGGCCTGACGCCGTGGCAGATGTTCGTCAAGATCAGGCTGCCCTTCGCAATCCCGAGCGTCATGGCAGGGATCAACCAGAGCCTGATGATGGCGTTTGGGATGGTGGTGATCGCAGGCATCGTCGGTTCCGGCGGGCTTGGCGAAACCATCTACAGCGCGGTGAGAACGCTCGATATCGCCACCTCGATCAACGCCGCCATCGCCATCGTCATCCTCACCATGGTGATCGACCGACTGACCCAGAGTGCGGCGCGCCGCGCCAATGGAGGCAAGTGATGGACCTGGACCTTGTTCGTTTCTCCCCCGGCGCTTACCTCGCCCCGGTCATCGACTGGCTGAACGCCAATTTCCATCCCTTTTTCGACATGGTGACGAAAGTGATCGAGGCCGTTCTGGGCGGCCTTGAATCGAGCCTGCTTTACCTGCCCTTCTACGCGGTCATCCTCATTGCCGTGGTTTTCGCTGCCGTCGTCGTTAATGTTCGCGTCGCGGTAACCAGCGCGATCGCGCTGACCTTCTGCTTTCTGGCGGGCCTGTGGGAGGCATCGATGCAGACGCTCGCTCTGGTGACGGTGTCGGTGTGTATTTCGGTGTTGATTGCGTTTCCGCTCGGCATCCTGGCATCCCGTTACCGCAAGTTCGAGGCGGCCATCCGTCCCGTGCTCGACATCATGCAGACGGTCCCGCCTTGGGTTTATCTCATCCCTGCCGTGATGATCTTCAGCCTCGGCCGCGTGCCTGCCATCATCGCCACGATCGTCTACGGCGTGCCACCGATGCTGCGATTGACGACGCTGGCCTTCAGTCAGGTTCCGAAGGACCTGCTGGAACTCGGGCAGGCCACAGGCGCCTCGCCCCGCGCCATCCTGTTCAAGATCGAAATCCCCGCGGCGACGCCAACACTGCTGGTGGGGCTGAACCAGTGCATTCTTCTATCGCTCGCCATCGTCGTTCTTGCAGGTCTCGTCGGAGCGGGTGGTCTTGGTGCCGAGGTGACGCGCGGCCTGACACGAATGGAAATGGGGCTTGGCCTTCGTGCGGGCCTTGCCATCGTCGCGGTCGCAATCTTCCTCGACCGGCTGTCGCGTGGTGCCCTTCAGCGCAAAGCACCGGCTACGGCCGGAAACTGACATATTCGAAAGGTCTTATCATGCGGCGCAGCTTCTTCTGCATTGACAGCCACACCTGCGGCAATCCGGTCCGTCTCGTTGCCGCGGGCGGCCCGCTTCTTCCGCATCTTCCGATCACTGAGCGCCGGGAACTGTTTGTCCGCGATCATGACTGGGTGCGACAGGCTCTGATGTTTGAACCGCGAGGCCATGACATCATGTCCGGCGCGATCATCTATCCGGCCTATCGCGAGGATTGCGACTTCGCGGTCATCTTCATCGAAGTCAGCGGATGCCTGCCGATGTGTGGCGCCGGCACGATCGGTCTCGTGACCGCCGGCATCGAGGAAGGCCTGATCACGCCGCGGGTAGAAGGCAGGCTTTCCATCGAGACCCCGGCGGGCCGTGTCGATATCCAGTATGAGAAGCCCGGCGAATTCGTGGAATCGGTGCGGATGTTCAACGTGCCGAGCTATCTCCACGCCGCAGACATTGCCGTCGATGTCGCAGGCATCGGGCGCCTGATCGTCGATATCGCCTATGGTGGGAATTACTACGCCGTGGTGGAGCCGCAGGCCGCGTGGTCGGGACTGGGCGGCATGTCCGCCAGCGATATCGTCGATCTCAGCGTCAAACTGCGCGACGCATTGGCCAAGATCTGCGATCCGGAACATCCGGATGACCCAAGGATCAGGGGCGTGCATCACGCTCTGTGGTGCGACACGCCGACCAGCGACAAAGCCGACGGGCGTGGCGCTGTCTTCTACGGCGACAAGGCCATCGACCGGTCTCCTGGGGGTACCGGCACCTCGGCACGCATGGCCCAGCTTCACGGCAAAGGTCGCTTGCCTGCCGGCGAGACCTTCCGCCAGGAAAGCCTGATTGGTACGGTCTTTGAAGGGCGCATTGAGGCAGAGGTCGACGTCGGTCCGTTCCACGGCATCAAGCCGAGTGTCGGCGGCTGGGCACGCATCATCGGCCACAATACGATCTTTGTAGACGATCGAGATCCTTTGGCGCACGGTTTCCAGATCAGATAAAGGCCAAAGCGCGGTGGAGTTGAGATGAAATCGTTGGAGCCAAACGCGCCTGTCGACCGGCTGAAGATCGGTTTCGTGCTCGCGAAATCGTTCACGCTCTCTGCCTTCGCCCTCTTCGTCGACACGCTCCGCCTGGCGAGCGACGAATTCGACAGGTCAGGCCGGGTACTGGCCGACTGGGAGGTGCTCGGCAGCACGCGGCATCTGACAACGTCCAGTTGCGGCGTCAAGCTCGCGCCGACATCGGACTTCGTTGATCCCAGCCAGTTCCAGTACATTGTCGTGGTCGGCGGTCTGCTCAACAACGGTCCATCCGTCGACCAGGAAACGGTCGACTTCCTGAAGAAGGCATCGACAAAAAAGGTCAAGCTGATCGGTGTGTGCACCGGCTCCTTCATCCTTGCCGAAATCGGCCTGATGAAGGAGCACCGGACCTGCGTCAGTTGGCTGCACTACAACACGTTTCGCGAGCGCTTCCCCGACCACCAGGTTCGGTCCGATCGGATTTTCAACCTCGACCGGACAAGGGGCTCCTGCGCCGGCGGCAGCAGCGCCGCCGACATGGCGGCATTGATCGTCCGTCGTCACATCAGCAAGGAAGCCGAGCGCAATGCGCTCGAGGTTCTCCACATTGAAAAGGCGCGAACCGCGCTTGCCATCCAGACCCGCAAGCCGCTCTCCATCGAGTGCAAGGATCCAAGGATTAGGGCCGTGCTGATCATGATGGAGCAGCATATCGAGGGTCGATTGCCGATCGAGGAACTCGCCGCATCGGTCGGGCTCTCCAGACGACAGCTCGAGCGCCTGTTTATGGGGGAAACCAAAAGCTCCCCCGCCCTCGTCTACCGACGGGTGCGGATGGAACGCGCCAAGCAACTGCTCATCAAGACTAAAGCCTCCTTGATCGAAGTAGCGCTCGAAGTCGGCTTTGAAAACGCCTCCCACTTCTCCCGCGCCTTCTCCCAGACATTTGGAAAAAGCCCAACGAGGATGCGCGCTACCGAGTTGAGCTAGCGGGCACTTTGACAATTTGGTGAGATACGTTCCCCAGATTACGATTCATTGATCGCCTTGCAGGGATGCGAAACCGGCGTCCCGTCGCCACATTCGGCTAAGCGCTGAGGAAGATTTGGATACCAGCGACGCAAACAGCACGGTCCTATAACGTCGCAAGGTCGCGCGGCCACATCGCGTTGGCATTCGCTCGGAAGCGACTGAACTACGAGATTTCAATCAACGTGTACAGGACCGGCGATGGAAATAGGTGTTCGCGTCCGGCTGGTTTGGTGTTGTGCGGCTATCTGAAGCTGGCTATTCAGGCAGGCGCGATGGGGAAGCTTTGATGACCACAAATCTCGAGAGGCAGTTCGACACGGCAATGATGTCGATCTACCAGCGGGCCAAGACCGAGGCCAGATACAATGCCAACGTTTTTCTGGGTATGCTGAATGATCGCGGGGGGCTTGCAACGGCGCGCTATCTCATAAATGCCACGTCACCTTCCGAGGGATACACGAACCTTTGGGAGCGCAACAGGCTCGATCTCACCGTGGAGGCACTGGTGCTCGACAACAGCAAGTGGCGTTCGCTCTTTACGGAGAATGAGCTTGCCAAAGCCAGGGCCCGGCTTGTCGCTTATAACTACCAGTTTCCGCATTGAATGCTGAGGCCGTCTCCCTGGCATTGTCACCGCCGCTCAACGATGCACATCCGCAGAATGGGTCGGGATACCGGTTGCCGGGCAAGCTGAAAAGCGCCTGATTGCAGGTCCCGCTTCGACTAGGCCGGGAGATACACGACCTGTCCCTCGGACCGACCGCAACGAGCGTCTTGTCATCGAGGAAAACCAATCCCGGGACCTCGCCCGGAAGCGTCGCGGTGGTGTCGATCTGCTGCACGGCCTGCCCGTCGCGGGTGTCCAGAAGGACGATGGTGCTTTCATCGGCACCAATCGCAAGAAGCGGGCTTGAAGGCGCAATGGCACAGGCCCTGAGATCCGAATATCTCAGATGCTCTTCCAGATTCCAGATTACTCGGGACCACAGGGCATCGCGGTCGAAGATGTAGCGCCTGATGACGTCGTCTTGCGCAACGGCGAGCAGTGCTGCCCGGGTCCCAGCCGCGGTTTGGGGTCATTGCTGGAGGGGTTCCAGTGGGCGCTTTCGAGCGGTGCAAACGTGATCTCGACGTCGCTCGGCTTCGATTTCCCGAGCTATTGCGAGTGGCTGGTGGAAAAAGGGTACGCACCAGAAGCAGCGACCTCTCAAGCGCTCGAAACCTTCATTCGCCTGTTCGAATGCGCTGCTGGAGATGAACAGGCGCCAGCAATCGATTGGCCGTTCCGCCGTCGTCGTTGGCGGCAGCCGGCAATGAAAGCGGCCGGGACGCGGCAAAACCCTTGTAATCCAGCGGTCGAGCCTTTCTGCAGCCATCGGCGTGATTTCGGTCGGCGCCGTCATGGAGGCGGACGACGGGCTGACGGTCGCGCCGTTTCCAATCCGACGCTGGTCGGTCTGGGCGTCGGTATCGTTTCGCCCGGGAAGATACAAGACCAGGAAAGATGCATTGGAGGCCTTGGGCGGCACCAGCATGGCATGCCCCCACATCGCCGGGTTGGCGGCCCTGCATTGGCAGGCCGCCGCAAGTCATGATAGAGCGTAGGCGCGGGACGGATGACTGTCCCGCTCGTTGTCCCTACCCCCAGCACCCCGGTGCTACCGCACGAAGCGGATATCGGTGAGATCCGCGATCTGGCGCGGCGACCTGTCGAAGCGTGCCTCGTCATCCCCCGCCAGGGGATCCACGGCGACAAGCTGACCGAAGTCGATTTGGGTCCTCGCCTGGATTGTCGCAATCCGGGTCTGGATCACACCGTCGACGTGGCTTGAGGCAAAAGGCCCGAACACAAACTCCTCCTCCGGCAGCAAGTCGGGTTCCTGGCCCATTTCGTAACCGGTCGCACACAGCTTGCCGGTGTCATCGTGAATGAAGGCAATGATCTTCCAGAAGCGCAATGGAATTCTCACGCCGTATAGCTCGGGATCCTTGTCGGTGAAGTACGGTCCGGTGAAGACCGAAATCCGCATCCTGTCCTGACGGGCATGTCCGAGAGCGTAATCTTCGAGTTCCAGCCAGACCGGTGAATTGAACGATTGCATCTGCGGCGTGGCATTGGTCACATGCATGGAATCCGCGTTGCCGCGGGTAGCGATATCCGGCTCGCCCCAGGCCGGGTCTTCCCTGCGGGTCATATGGCCACGGCTGAACCTTGGCGGATCGCCGTAACATTCGTTCATGATCTGCTGCGCGCGCGGGATGCGAGGATCCCACCGCCAGCTTGGACGCTTGGTCTTCTTGGCAAGCGAACCATTGATATTGACCGCACTGAAAAAGCACATGCGGCGGCTCTCGCTCATCACCACCGAGAAATGCTGGTAGCGCAGCGTAGTTTCGGCCTTACCCTCGTATTGGAACGACAACACGTCCTTGGCTGCTTCACCGGTGACCACCGGCAAGGCGACGGAGGCTTCATTCGCCTCGTGATCATCGTCCATGTCATCTGAATCGTCGGCGTGGAGAAACGCCGCGCGGTATCCCTTGCGATCACGGTAGTCGGCAACCGCTGCCTCCTCGCCGTCAAGGTCCGCCGTCTGCGTGATGTCAGGCCCTCTGCGCGGGATCGGCTGCGAAGGTTGATAGGCAACCGGCTGGCCGACGCTGATCGACACCGTCACCGGAATGGTCACGGACGCCGTCGCAAGCGCAATCGTATGATCCTGGACCGTCGAGGATGTGTTTTGCGATCCATGGGACACTTCGACTCTGGTATCGCGCCTGGTGGTTCTATTTGCTGCATGCGGCTTCAGGACCTTGGCAAGAAGGCTGCGGATCGTATCGGCTGGAACACCATAGTTCGTCGCCATGAACCGGCCACTGAAATGCAGGCCGAACGCCTCGCCGCTTGAAAGATCAAGCACGCAGGAGCCCGAATTTCCACCAAGGGTCGTGCAATTGTGGAGAAGCTTGCCGTCTTTGACTGCGGTGATTGCACCAGGGGCGAGCCGCTTCTTGTTATAGACCCTGCCGTAGAGATCTTCCATCAGATCCACGTCCGGGATCCTGCTGTCGAATGCTGGATAGCCGATTACCGCGACACCGTGGGACGTGCCGGGATTTGCCGCCAGAGGAATGGGATCGGCCAGCTTCGCATCGCCGCTCACGAGTTCGACCTGAAAGAACGCGACGTCAGGTCCCGGCTCCTCTTCGATGTAGAGAGGCTTCAGAAGACGGAAAACCAGTTCATCGGGATTGTCGATCTCCTCCAGGAAATCGACGCCGGCCTTCATCGGGCCGTCTGTGCCCTGCTTGAAGACGAATCCGCTGCCATTGTGTTCGGAGAACTCTTCGGCGACGTGGCGGTTGGTGACAATGATATCGTTGCGTACAAGCCAGCCGGTCCCGACCCAGTCGAACTCGGCGCCCGAAAGTTCGATGCGGCCGGCGGCGCGAATGGCAATATCAAGGGCGGGCGCGGCATCGGTCAGGCGTTGCTTCCAGATTTCGCTGTCGGCCTGGTCCTTGAAGACCAACTCCGCCTTGTTTTCCCGGATGGCCAGGATCGGCCGCTCCCGTCGAAGGATGATGCTCTCTTTGGTGATCTCGGCAAGAAGAGCGCGATGCTCCTTCGGTTCGGGTTCCGCGTTGAGATCACGCTGGACCGCAAGTTTGGGAGAAGCCAGCGTTTTTGGTGCAAGGTCGGCTCGTTCCTCTGCGAGTTCCCTGTCCTGCGATCCACTGGCAGCATTCAGCGCACGAAGCCGCTGCAGTCTCGTTTCCAGATCCGTCATCGCCATCCCCTGCTCAACGATGACGAAGTCTAATATACATTTGCGACGGTTGTATAGCGGCGCGCCACCTCAACTTGCAGAGCAGAGGCCTCGTGTGGCGGAAAACTAAGGGGAATGGTAATCGACGCTATGAACCGACGGATTGACCCACCGAAACCCTTGGTCGAGGTCGCCAACGCGACTGAAACGTTCCTGAAAAAATCGGCTAAGACGATCAGCCGGCCTTCTTTCGCGTATCGGGAACGGAGTAGCGTTTCATCGGGATGGTGATCCATCCGTTCAGGCTCTTGGTTACCGAGCGGATGGTCTCCTCATCGCCCTCGATCAACAGTGAGGACGCCTTCTGGTCAACGACGGTCGCACCGGCCCGCCCGATCTTCTCGGCGGTTTCATTCGAGGACGGCCCTGTCGGGCTGTTCTTCCTCAATATCACTTGTTGCATAACCATGTCGCTCATGATCATCCTATCCTGGAAGTCCGAAGCCCTCGAAATCCCGGCCAAAACCAAGCGGTGTCGCCGAGCCGAAGAGCTTGTCTCTAAGCGCGGTGCTTTTTTCGGCACCGTTCAAGCCTAATATAGTCGCATCCTGCCCCAAAAGATAGGCCGCATAGCCAGCCAATGCGGGACTTGCCATCGAGGTTCCACTCATCGCGCCGAATGTCCCTCCAGGCAAGGTCGAGACAACGCCGACACCAGGCCCCGTCAGATCAATTTGCGGTCCAAAATTCGAAAATGCGCCCACGAAAGTATTCTCCCCTCCGTATGGCCTAGCGACATCTCCAGCCTCCGAAGACGCTGCCGGAAACGAATTCGTCCATCCCATCGCCGTAACAGCGATACAGAACGGCAGCGCGGCAGGATAGCTCACCGGCTTTCGGCCGTCATTGCCGGCGGCGGCTATTACCAGGACGCCGCTGTCAAGTGCCGATCCAATTGCCGCTCTGATCGCCTCGTCCTCCTCGCCGCCGCCAAGGCTAAGATTGATGATGTTGCATCCATCCTGAACAGCCCGATCGATTGCATTCATGATGTCGTAGTTGGTCGCGTCTCCACCGTTATGGGGAAAGACCCGGTAGCTTCTCAGCGTAACGCCGGGCGCGACGCCGGCGAGGTCGATGTCAACCGTCGGTCTGGCACCAACGATCCCTGCCACATGCGTGCCGTGTTCGCCTTCGACAGCGGCCGGCCCCCAGTCGGCGATCTCGCCAGGATCGTCCTTCGTTTCCTCAAGAACCATGTTTGCCCCTCCCGAAATATTGGGTAAGAGGGGGTGGTTCGGGTCGATGCCGGTATCGACGATGCCAACAACGACCCCGTCACCCGCCGTCGCGGGAAGAACGTCGCGAAACCGCCGTAGGGCAAGCAGCTGGTTTGAAAGATCGATCGTTTCAAGCTGCACGATCGCGCCTGCCGCCAGCGTGAAATTGCGCTCAAAGCGCCCCCAGTGGCAGGCGGGGCCATAGACGTAGATGCGCTCAAGCTTTACGCCGGGCGCAATTCGCAATCGGATCTCGCCATTGGCGTCTGTCGAGCCGTCATCTCCGGCCCTGGTACGGAAATTGGTGAATGCTACAACCCGGGCGCCGGAAAGCGAGTTTCCATCGGTATCCTCGACGCGAAGCACGGCACCTTGGCCTGGTTGCGCAACAACCGCGGCCGCCGCTGCTCGCTTCACCTTGTAGATGGCCCGCATCTTTTCATAGGTAATGAGGGGAACGATCTTGAGGGCGGGCTCCTCCAGTCGAAGCTCCAACTCCGTCTCAGGCGTCATCTCGACAAGCTTTGGCCCATCGACGCTGACCGAGTCGACAACTTCGACCTTGCTCATCGCCTCCCTGGTGAGGGCGGCCGTTCCACCGGCGGCGGCAGCAAAGGGTATTGTCAGCCTGAGCGCCGCGGCCTGAGCAAGGACCGGCGACCGAAATCCGTGCGCCGGAAGGACAATATATTGTTTCAGCATAAGCACCTCGGAAGATCCAATACACACGATCAAAAGCGACGGTGGTGCAACTGATACGACAAATAAGATGGTCTGATAAGTGGCAGTCGCGGACTTCACTTACTGCCCGTCAATGAGGCCACCCGAGCCCGCGCAAGTCGGTATTGCCGGCTGGACTGGCGCCACCAGAGCTCCGATTGTTAAGATATAGCGAGGGCTCACCTGGCGTTCTGTTCCGGCTGGCCGACTGCGTTCTAGACGTTCGCGAAAGTGTTGACGAGCTGCACCAAATAATCGGACGTGAGGCAATATCTCGCCCCCGCGGTTCAGATACTGGTGTCCCTTGGTTGGTTTGGAAGAGACCAAGAATAAATGGCCGAAGTAAACCGAGGGTACAGCGCGTTTGCCTCCGCGGAAACAGCTCCTCGATCGAGTGCGCTTTGAACGGACCTGAACTCACGACCCCAATAGTTTCGGCTTCCAGAATTCACGAAGCTGCTGATGTTACATAATAATGACTCTCGATCGGGCGAATGCAGCGGCCGCATTCGAAACTACCGCCTTGGTGCCTTTTCAGCCTGGTCAGTGTGGTGTCGTTTTGCATTTGATCGTGAGTCTAGTTCTAACAGTTTCAACAAGATAGCCCGCTACTTAATTTCAGACTTGGCATTAATTCGAGATTCTGGCTTCGTTTTTTGGCACTTAATATGAGATTCGCCGCCGGGGCAAAGATGGCTGCCTATCACCAAACTTCCATCAGAAAATTCCCGCGTATTACAGAGGGTTATTGCCGAACTGGAAGGCGTCCGGCACGGAAAATCGCACCGAATAATCTCAAATTAGGTGCAGCTAAATGCCCAACGACACGATCTGAAAATTGTACCCATTAGCGCCGATGCATGCTTCTTGCGAGGTTTCCTCGGTTTTGATTCACTGGGATCGAACGGAGGGACCGCCATGAGTGATTTGATGTTGTTATCGGATGCGCAAATGCGCCGTATCGAGCCATATTTTCCGCTATCGCATGGCGTTCCACGCGTTGATGATAGGCTTGTTTTGAGCGGCATCATCTTCGTTCTGCGTAATGGGTTGCGATGGCGCAACGCTCCAAAGGAGTATGGGCCGCACAAGACGATCTATAACCGCTTCATCCGCTGGAGCAGGCTCGGTGTGTTCAATCGCATTCTGGCCGAACTGACTGCAAAGCGGGGTAAGCCTGAGCAATTGATGATCGATGCCACTCATTTGAAGGCCCATCGCACCGCAGCCAGTCTGCTAAAAAAGGGGATGTTCCCCGACGTATCGGACGCACCAAAGGCGGGTTGAACTCCAAGCTGCATGCTGTCTGCGATGGTCACGGTCGGCCGTTGATCCTACTTCTGAGCGAAGGACAGATGAGCGACTACAAAGGTGCCGCGCAGATGCTGCATGCTTTCCCCAAGGCAAAGACGCTTCTGGCCGACAAGGGCTATGACGCTGACTGGTTTCGAGACGCGTTGGCGCAACGCAAAATAACGGCCTGCATTCCATCGCGGGCAAACCGCAAGGTGCCGATCCCGCACGATCCGACGCTCTACAAAAAGCGCCACAGGATCGAAAACATGTTCGGCAGGCTCAAGGACTGGCCGAGAATTCACACCAGATACGACCGCTGCGCCCACACATTCTTCTCAAGCATATGCATCGCCGCAGCCGTTATCTTCTGGCTGTGATTTAACGAGTCCTGACCCTAGTGCAACCGATGACCAAGTATTCGTTCAGTCTGCCAACGGGAATACGTTGGCGATCGCCATGTGCGAGACACGCGAGGCTCTCGATGTCCTCGATGAAATCCTGAATGTTCCCGGCCTCGACGGCGTTCTGGTCGGTCCTGCTGACCTCTCGCTCGCCTTGTGCAGCGGAATCATGGATCCAAACGGAAGCGCAGTGCGGAACGCCACTCTCGATGTTGCCCGCCGCTCCCGCGCGAAGGGAAAGATCGCATGTGCGTTCGCGGGAACCGTTGAACGCTCGCGCGAGCTCGTGCGCGACGGCTTTCAGCTTGTGTCTGTGGAGTACGACGAAAAAGTAATCGCCGACGCGTTCGCGAAAGTCCTGAATGAAGCCAAGCAGGTCTGACTTCGAACCTCTGCCGGGCGCATTGGAATCGGATGAAAACACGATGTCCGCAGAGCGCCACATGCCTGCATCCGCGCCGTTCAGGTGAAAAATCTCGATCCGCTTACTCAAAGGCCATCGCGGTCGCCGTCGCCTGCGCGCCAGGCCGGCCGTCTCGGAAGAACAGGTACGCGTTGGTTTTCACCGCTGAAGCTTACCCCCTTCTAGTCGACCCACGCGGGCGGAAAACGGGGAGGGCTGGAAGTCGCCCGGCCGATCGTTCGCCTTGTTTATCTGCCCAAACGCGCGTTCTCGCGGCTACCGATAATAGGACTTGATCTGTCTTGGTTCGTGCATGTCGTCCTGCCAGACTCGACCGATTCTATGTGATGGGTCTCTCAAATGTTAGGAGAATGAGACGCCAGAACCATTATTCTGGAAGGCGGCGTAGTCAAATAGCGCTGAAAGCGCCCCCTATTTCAAGTCTCTCACACACGATCTTTTTCAGGGGTGCTGACCAGCTTCGCGGCGGCGATATTCGCTTTTCGAAGAGCAGAGTTCATCGTTTTCCCAGATGCAATTTCTGCAGCCAGCACGCCAATGAACTCGTCACCAGCGCCATGGGTGCTCTCAACAACGATCTTAACGGCCTCAATAAGGATTTCATGGCCTTGGCGGTCTGCAAAAGCGACACCGTCACCACCTGCGGTCACCACGACCTCGGGAAAGACATTCACAAGCTTCCTTGCAGCTTCCAGAGCGCCATCGAGTGTTTCTACGACTGGAACCCCTGACAGCATTTCCGCTTCTATTGCGTTGACGACGAGGATATCGATGAGCGGCTGAAGATCGAACGATAGCGGACGCGCAGGCGCGGCATTGATCAGCACACGGCCGCCGCCTCTTTTTACAGCCCGTGCCGCCGCGACGTTGGCGGCGTCGGGAATTTCGCTCTGCAAAACAAGCAGCGTCGTCCTGTCCAAAAGAACCTGGGCCGCGGCAACATCGCCGTCGCCAAGCGTGAGATTGCTTCCGGAAACGATAACCGCGCCATAGTCTCCCTCCGCGTCGAAGATCGCGACACTCATTCCGGTGGATTGCGATCCATCGCGCCGAACGAAAGTGTGATCAACATTTTTGCGAGCGAGATTGGTGATAAGAAACCGCCCAAAGTCGTCGTCGGCGACCGCCCCTATCATCGCCGTCGCGACACCGGTTCGAGCCGACGAAACAGCCTGGTTGCCGCCCTTACCGCCGCTTTTCGGGTGCCATGATGTTCCCGTCACTGTTTCACCCTTGCGCGGCCGCGCCGGTCCCATCACGGCGATGTCGTAGTGGAGGCTGCCAAAGACGGTGACGAGGGGTGCAGTTGTCATGGGAGTCGATCTTTTCGTTTGGACGTGACGGCGGACATGGTCCGCTCGAGATTGCGTTCGGCAGCTTTGTAGTCACGCTGGGCAACGGCAACGAAAACGGCGTCAAGGATGTTGAGCTGCGCAATCCGAGCCGCGGCGTTCTCGCCCATCAGTGGAGAACCTTGAGCGGTGGAACAAAGCACCACGTCGGCGGCCAGCGCCAACGCCGACGAATTGTAGTTGGTGATGGCGATCGTGCGAGCACCGTTTCGCCGGGCAAGCTGGATCGCCTCGATCACCGCCGTGGTATTACCCGAATGGGAAAAGCCGATCGCAATGTCTCCATCGACCAGCAGCGACGCCGACATCAGCATCATGTGCGAGTCGTCGATGACGCTAGCACGCACGCCGATCCGTAGAAATTTGTGCGACACGTCCCGTGCAATCTGCGCGGAGCCGCCCACGCCATAGAAATCGCGCTGTTTGGCGCGATGAATCAGATCCGCCGCCCTGTCGAACGCCTCCATGTCGAGTATCGACAATGTTTCTTCCAAGGCATTGATCGAGGTGCGAAACACCTTCTGCACGATCTCCTGCGACGTATCGTCGACCGAGAGTTCCTGATGCATTTCGGCCGTGGGCTGGCGATTATACTGGCTGACGGCCGCGCGGAAATCCCGATATCCGGCAAAACCGAGTTTCTTGGTGATCTTCACCACCATGGCTTCCGAAACGCCGGCATCGTCGGCGATCTGTTTCAGCGATGTGTCGTCGCTGAAGTCGCGCAGCGCAAAAACCGTATCAACCACCTTTGCTTCAAGCGGCGTCAGCAAGGGCATCATCATGCGGATACGAGGGCCGACGGCTTTCGTGTCGAAGTTTTCGGTATTCATTCTCGTCCCCTCGTGGCGCGATCGATCATCATCGCGACGAGGATTATAAGACCGGTTGCCAGCAGTTGATAGAAGGCCTGGACGTTCATCAACGTGAGACCGTTGCGCATCGTACCGAGAATGATGGCGCCAAGGATCGTTCCCAGAATGCTGCCCTTCCCGCCCATCAGCGAGGCTCCGCCAATGGCTGCGGCGGCAATCGCATCGAGCTCCCAGAGATTGCCAAGGATCGGTTCGGCAGCACCCAGGCGCCCGATCAGGATCAGGGACGCAAGAGCTGCTAGTCCGCCGGAGATCACGTAAGCCGTGATCTTGGTCCGGGCGATTGGAACGCCGGCGACATAGGCCGCTTCCTCATTGCCGCCGACTGCGAGGAGATACTCGCCGATCGGCGTTTTCTTGAGAAGGATCCAGGCGGCCAGCGCCACGACGGCAACGACCAGAACAGGTGTCGGAATACCCAACAGGTTTCCATTGAAGAGCGATCGAAAACCCGTGGGGATGCCAAGAACGGGATTGCCGCCCGTATAGATCAGCGCGAGCGCGCGGTACGTGCTCAACGTTCCGAGTGTCACGATGAAGGGCTGCAGGCCGACATAGGCGACCAGGATTCCGTTTATGAAACCGCAGGCCATGCCGATCCCGAGGCCCGCCAGGATCGCAAGCGGAACCGGAGTTCCGGAAAGAAGCAGGGTCGCTGTGATGACCGCCGATATCGCAGCCGTAGGACCGACGGACAGATCGATACCGCCCGATATGATCACCAATGTCATGCCAAGCGCCAAACAGGCGTTGATGCTGGATTGCTGCAGGATATTGACGAGGTTGCGCTCGGATATGAAACCGGGAACCAATGTCGCAAAAACCGCCATGATGACGACGAGTCCGATCAGCGTGCCGGCGTCTCTCAAAGAAAACGAGAAGCGGCCGAATGCGGGCGAAAGTTTCGTGTCGGCGGCAGCCGGTGAATTGCTCATAACGTGTTCCTTTATGTCGTCCACGCCTAGGCGGCCGGAGCTGGCGTGCGGCCGGTATTTGCACCGGGGATGGCATGCGCCACGATGGCGCTTTCGGTGAGGTCGGCGCGCGCGATTTCCGCGGCAATCTGCCCGTCCCTCATGACAAGGACCCGATCGGAAAGCCGGATGACTTCCGGCAGTTCGGAAGAGACCACCACGATGGAATGCCCATCGGCGGCCAGCGCCTCGATCAGGTGATAGATTTCCGCCTTGGCGCCGACGTCGATGCCGCGGGTCGGCTCGTCGAACAAGAGAATCTGCGATTTGCTTGCCAGCCAGCGGGCGATGATCGCTTTCT
Source organism: Rhizobium sp. NLR22b (assembly GCF_019685295.1). Taxonomy (NCBI): domain Bacteria; kingdom Pseudomonadati; phylum Pseudomonadota; class Alphaproteobacteria; order Hyphomicrobiales; family Rhizobiaceae; genus Rhizobium; species Rhizobium sp. NLR22b. The sequence goes on along the minus strand of NZ_JABDWM010000020.1, from coordinate 54,260 downwards.
GCTGATTGCCACCGCTGAAGAGCCGGATCGGTCTCTCCAACTGGAAAGGCCGGAGATTGACCCGGCGCAGCAGGTCCTGAGCCGTGTTGCGCAACTTGCCGCCCTGAATGATGCCGGCTTTGGAGAAGCTCTCCAGCGAGGCGAGTGCCATGTTGATGGTGACCGAGCGGACGGGAATGATCCCCTCCCGCTTGCGCTCTTCAGGAACGAGGCCGATGCCGGCGGAAATGGCATCGCGGGGATTGCGCAGGTTCACGGTTTTGCCGTCTATATCGATCGTGCCTGCCGTAAGTCTGTCGGCTCCCGCCAGAAGGCGCAGGAGTTCCGTCCGACCGGATCCGACAAGCCCTGCAATGCCGAGAACTTCACCGCGGTGAAGTTTGAACGACGCGTCCCTGATTTTCGTCAGCGACGAGAGCCCGCGCGCCTCGAGTTTCACCGTCGCGGTCGCGTGTGAGACATGCTGCTCCTGCATCAGCTCACGGCCGACCATCATCGTGATGACATCTTGGTGGGAAGCCGTCTGGACATCCACCGCACCGATAAGCTTGCCGTCGCGCATGACACTGGCGCGCTGGCAGATGCGGAGGACTTCGTCCATCTTGTGCGAGACATAGATAATCGACACGCCACTTGCCGATAATTTTGTTATGACCTCAGCTAGCCGTTCGAACTCACTCGGTGTCAGACTGGATGTCGGTTCATCCATGGCGATGATCCTGGCGCGGTCGAGCAATGCCCGGGCAATCTCGACAATCTGGCGCTGTGCCACCTTGAGCGAAGAGATTGGCGCCGCGGGATCGATGCCGGGTTCGATCATCGACAATGCTTCGGCAGCCCGCCGCTCCTGCTCTCGTCTCGAGACGAACAGCCCGCCAACGGTCGTCAGCGGATGCCCGAGGAACATGTTCTGCGCTACACTCAGATGCGGGACTTGCTGCAGTTCCTGGTGGATCATGGCGATGCCGGCACCACGCGCCTCCATCGGCTTGCGAAAGGAGACATTTTCGCCGTCGACAAACATGGACCCGGAGGTTGGACGAAAGACGCCGGAAAGGATGCGCAGCAGCGTCGACTTTCCCGCGCCGTTTTCACCGAGAAGCCCATGGATTTCGCCGGGCGCGACGTCGAAGGAGACGTCGGACAATGCGTTCACGCCCGGGAAGCTCTTGGATATCGCTTCGAATCTCAGTCTCGGTGTCATTGCGTCACCCTCCCATCGGCAAGAGATGCCGGCCAGAGCGGCCGGCATCTTCGTCAGTTGGCGATCAATTCGCCGCGGCGGCGTCTTCCATCAGCACGGCACGGACATCGACGCCTTCGCCCTGGTATCGAGCGACATTGTCCTTGGTGATAAGCGCCTGCGGCGTGGCGACGACGCGGGGCAGTTTCTGGCCGGCGACAAGGCGCAAGGCGGCTTCAAGCGCCACTTCACCGGTCAGTACCGGGAAGCTGTCGACGGTGCCCGTCAATTCGCCGGCCTTGATCGACGTATAGGCATCGGAAATGCCGTCCGTGCCGAACACGGCAACCTTGTCCTGAAGGCCGGCCGCCTTGACCGCCTCGACGATACCCAGTGCCATCCCGTCGTTATTGGCATAGAACCCGATCAGGTCGGGATGCTGCTGCAGGATGTTGGTGGCGGCGTCATAGGATGTCTGGCGATCCCAGTTGCCCGGAACGCTGGCGACGACTTCGAACTTGCCGCTTTCGCTGATCGTCGCCTTGAAGCCGTCGGTACGCTGGACGGCGGCGTAGACACCGGCCTGGCCTTCGACGATCGCAACCTTGCCGCCATCCGGCCGGTTCTCGACAAACCATTTCGCCACGCGCACGCCATTGTCGCGCTGGACGTTGCCGACATAGTGCTCCGCCTGCGGAATGACCGCATCATTGACGTTGACGACCGGAATGCCCGCGGCCTTCGCCTGTTCGATGACCGGCTGAAGATTGGCGTCGGTCTGCGGCGAGACCAAAAGAACATTGTATCCCTGGGTAATCAGGCCCTCGGCGATTGTCAGCTGGCCGAGTTGGTCGCCTTCGCTCTGTGCTGCCTGATAGACCACCGGCACGCCGGCCTTGTCGCCGAATTTGGTGTAGCCTTCACCCAGCGAGCGCCAGTATTCGTTGGTCAGCGTCTTGGAAACTGCACCGGCCTTGGTACCTTCCGGCAGCTTGGGAAACGCGCCGAGCTTGGCTTCGAGCTCGGACCAGTCCATGCGATCCTTTTCGGTGTCGGAGTTGAGTGGCGCAAGTTCCTGCGCGACGGCGGCGCTGAACAGGAAACTGGCAACCAGACCTGCGGCAACGGTCGTCTTCAAAAATGTCTTCATCGGTTCCTCCCGAGTGTGAAATTCACACGCCGTCCGGCGTGCTGCGGTGATGGAGTTCAAGCCCCCGCGCCAAGCATCGCTTCTTGAATGATGGACTGGGCGGAAACGGCATCCTGACGGTCAATCGCGCCAGACAGGCGATTGTCCTGCTCAAGGCGGTCCACGACATCAAGCATGCGCTTGACAGTCTGGATGTTCACCTCGCATTCGTGGACCGGATCGAGTCCGGTCATATCCGGGAATGTGTCGAAGTAGATCGCGCCGTCATAACCGTCCTTGCGGATCTGGCGCAGCAGTTCGATCGTCTGTTGTGTGTGAACGGCGCCGACCATCAGGCCATCGTCACGCTTGGCATAGCCGTCGTTCAGGTGAACGCCGAGAATACGGCTGTAGCGCGCTATCAGCGCCGCCGCGAAGGCCGGCTGCTCATCGGCATAGAGCACATGAGCGAAGTCCAACGTCACACCAAGATTGGGGAGGCCGACTTCCTTGATGGCCAGCAGCGTTGTGGCGCAGTCAGGCATCAGGCTATAGGAGCGCGGCTCGTTCGGCTTGTACTCGATGCTGATCTGGCAATCGGGATCATGCTCGCAAACTTCACGAATTCCAGAAATTTCGTGTTGCCACAAGGTTGCATAGTCGGCCTGGAACGCGTAATCGAATCCATCCTGCCCGAGCCAGATGGTCATCAGATTGCTGCCGGCCTCACGGGTGGCGTCGATGCCCTTCTTCGTCAGGTCGATGGCTTCACGGCGAACCGCTGCATCAGGGTTGGTGAAGGCGCCAATCTTGAAAGCGGGATTAGTGTAGTAACGCATCGCAAAGCCGTTGATCGCAAGGCCCATGTCCCCGATCTGCCGCGCCAATTCGCGCGGGTCTTCGGAGACGTGATCGGGATAATTGAGATCGAGATCCGTCAATCCATCGACCTTTGCAGCACGGGCGACCATCTGCTTGACACTTGGCTTCCCGGAAAGATCAGGCCATTCGGCCTGCGGCCGGGAGGCAAAGGAGTTGAGGCGGGTGGCGAATTTCAATGGGGTCACTGGACTGGGCTCACATCGTTTGGCGTTGCAGTTTACTTCACATAATAATACAATATTGTAAAGTTATGAAATGTTGTGCGGCGCACCATTTCGCGGATCGGGCTCGCCTTCTGTCGGCTACGGGCGCCACGCTATTTCACGGCGCCCGCCGTCAGGCCCTTAACGATGTAGCGCTCGAGGAATATGCCGATGAGCACGAGCGGCAGAATGGCGGCACTGGCGATCGCTGCCATGGACCACCAGTTGATACCCTGCGATCCGGTCTGGCTTGCGACCATCACCGGCAGCGTCTTGGCATCGGTGCTGGTCAGAAGAGCTGCGAAGAAATACTCGTTCCAGCAGAGAATAACGGACAGGATGAATGCCGCGACCATGCCGGGCAGTGCGATGGGCAGCACGATCCGCAGGAACGCGCCCCAGATCGAGCAGCCATCGACAAGCGCCGCCTGCTCCAGCTCCAGAGGGATCGTGTCGAACTGGTCGCGCATGATCCAGATGACGATCGGCAGGACCATCAGCGTGTAGACCAGGATGAGGCCGACAAGCGAGTCCAGCAGCATCAGTTGCTTGTAGAGAACCAGGAATGGCATCGCGAGCACGACCGGTGGCAGGATGAGCTGTGACAGGAAGAAGAAGGAGATGTCCTTGTTGCGCATCCAGAGAAATTTGTAGGAGAACCGGCTGAGGCCGTAGGCCGCGAGCGATCCGAGGACGACAGCGAGAAGCGAGGCGCCCGCCGACGCGACGATGCTGTTGAAGAACCGGCGGATGAACTCGTCACGGACGGTCGATTGCGCAAAGATCGTGTCGGGCGACAGGCCAAGCGAACGCCAGCCTTTCCAGTCCGGCGTAAAATCCACGAAGGGAATGAGGTGGCCCTGGGTCACGTTCACGGCGGTCTTGAATGACGTCGTCACCGTCCAGTAGATCGGAAACAGGGAAACGAAGGCCCAAAAGACCAGGGCGGCGTAGATCAGCATGCTACGGGTCATGAAGCTGGGCAGCGCGAAGCTGCGACGTGCGGGCGCTTTTGGACGTATTGCCCCATGTGCTGTCGACATCGTGTCAGCCCTCAGTTTGTTCTTTGCATCCATCGGCTTGCCCCTTTCAGGATAAGCGCGACGAAAATGATGATGATGACGAGATAGACTTCGGCGAGCATGGTGCCGTAGCCGACATTGGAACGGTCCCGGTATTCCCGAAAGATGAAACTCGAAACCGTGTCCGTCGCGCCGCCCGGGCCGCCTGCCGTCACATTAATGACGATATCGGCGAGTTTCAGCTCGAATATGATGCGCAGGATCAAGGCGGTCATGCTCACCGGCAGCATCAGGGGGAAGGTGATCTCCTTGAACGATTGCAAACCGGTGGCGCCATCGACCCGTGCCGCCTCCTTGATTTCTGCAGGCAATGCCTGCAGGCCGGCCAGCAGCAGAACCATCATGAAGGGAATGGAGACCCACGCATCCATGGCCATGATCGACAATCGCGCCAGCCAGGGGGTGGAGAAGAAGGCGGGATTGTCCCAGCCCAGATAGCGCGCCAGCGTCGCCGCGGGACCGAAACGGTACTCCATCAGCGACTTGCCGATCATCCAGCTGACGGCGACCGGACTCAGCATCAACGGCAACAGAAAAGCGACACGGAAGAACTTGCGTGCCTTGATCTCTGCGTTGAGCAGAAGAGCCAGGCTGAAGGCGATCGCATATTGAACGAGAACCGCCAGAACATAGTAGACCATGTTCAAAAGCGCATTCCAGAAATAGGCATCCGCCAGAAGCGTGCGCAGATTGTCGAGACCGTTGAAGCGTCGTCCCTCGACCGCACTGAGGTTCCAATCGGTAAACGCGATGTAGAGGCCGAAAATGGTCGGAAAGATCACCATGGCGACGGTAAAAAGAACGGCCGGGAGGACGAAGGCCGCGCGCTCGCCCGCCTCACCGCGGATCATCACCTGGGATACGCCGAAGACCACCGCCCAGATAAGATAGACGTAGAGCAGAGGGCGCCAGCTCTCAAAGCCCAACGCGGTGACGCCCATGGCATCGAACGACTGAAGCGCCAGGACCACTAGGAAGGTGATGGTCGCGATCGCCAGCAGAGCCTTGCCGAGCAGGACATGCTTTCCGGCGGGAGCAGCACGGCGCGCTGCGAACGGTTCGTTTGTAACCAGCGTCATTGAGTGAGACATGGCAGCAGACCCTCACGGCCTAAGTTTGAAAATCGTCTCTGCGGTTCCGGCGACACGGGAGAATCATGCCGCCGGACCCCGCGGGGAGCCATGAGGCGATTGACCTCAGGCTCAGACGCCGAGCGATGCATTGTAGAGGGCTATCTGCTTGTCGCGGCCCAGCTGATCGGTGATCTTCTCCCAGGCAACGGCAATCGCATCCGCCCCCTCCTGGGCTGTCATCTGGCCGGCGAACACCTTGGCCAACTCGTCTTCCGCGACGCTGTAATACTGGAAGATGCCGGGGATGCGCGGCTCGATGGCAGCATTGGGGTGGTTGTACGAGTTCGACTGCGAGGCGAGGTAGTTCGAGATGAAGGCCTCGTCGTAGCCAGCCTCGACCCATTCCTTGGTGTCGAACTGGCTCTTGCGATAGCACTGGAAGCCGGACGGATATGCCGCCATCCACAGAGCCAGGTCCTTACCGCCGAGATGGGCCGCCGCGCTCCAGGCTGCCTTCTTCTTTTTTTCGTCGCTGTCGACCCGGGCCATGACGTAGACACCCCATCCGAGGTAGGCCATGTTCGGTGCGTGATTCGGACCGCTCGGCAGCTTGTCCCAGTGACCGGTCTTCGAATTGTAGACGTCATCCGAACCAGGCAGGATATCGAAGGCGACAGTGTCGCCGATGACCGACGTGTCGCTGGTGCGCGCGCCCGAGCCGACATCGCCCCACCAGGAAACCATGGATCCGGTACCAGCCAGAAACTGCTGGAAGGCGGTGGTGCCAGGGTCAGCATTGAGCTGATCGCCAGACTCCGACGGCAACGCGTCGATCACGTCCTGAATGGCCCGGACCCAGGCCGGGTTGTTGATCCGCGGCTTCATCGTATCAACGTCGAAGAGCCAGGCCTTGTCGTCCGGATGCTTGGCATAGGCGGTGGCGCGGCTGCCGAGGAAGTAGAAGCCGAACCCACCCCAGGCTTTCGGCGCATCGAGGTAGCCGATCGCTTCTATGCCGCCAATGGTCTTGCCCTTGAGGAATTTGGTGACTTCCTGAACCTTCTGCCAAGTCTTGGGCACGCCCCACTCGCCCTTATGCCCCTCGTCCTTCCAGGCCTTTGCCAGATTGGCATCGGTAAAGTAGTCGGCGCGGTAGTTGAAGTTGTGGCAATCGCCATCGACCGAGATGCGATACGTCTTGCCGTTCCAGGTTCCGACCGGCGCCTTGAGATAGTCGACATAGTCGTCCATGTCGATCTGGGCCTTGACCCAGTCCGGCATCTCGGATGCGAGCCCCTTGCCGCAGACATCGCCTTCGAAAGGCGCCCCCATCTCGAGGATGTCGAAATCCACTGTTCCGGTGGCGATGGCCTGCTGGAGACGCGGATTATAGTCTGCCTGCGCCAGGTCGATCCAAGAGATTTTCGCACCGGTATAATCTTCCCAGGATTTCAGGAAGCCGCGGAAGATCACATTGTGAAGATTCTGGTTGTTGAGCCCCATGAAAGACAGTTCGACGCCAGCGAATTCACCCTGCTTCACGCTGCTCTTGGTCGCGCCGAGGCACAGTTCCCCGACCTTTTGCCAATCCGCATCAGTCGGCGACCCCTTGCCGACGCCGGGAATCTGCAGGATCTTGCTGCGCAAGGACGCGTCCTGCGCGCTGGCGCTGCCGACAGCACCGAGAATGGTGCCGGCGGCGGCAAGAGCCCCCAGACTAGCGCCGGTCTTCAAAATGGCGCGGCGGCTCAGGCCGATCGCCATCATTCTCTCGAAATCACTGACTTTCATAATTCACTCCTCCCGTTGAACAAATCACCACACGTGATGGGTATCGGCCGAGCCCCTGCGTCGCAGGGCATCGGCGAAGCGCTTTCAATCGAGCCGCAATCCGGTTTTCAGATCGAAAAGATTCGCGGATGCCGGGTTTGGCGTCATTGCCATCGGCTGGCCGGATCGGTCCTCCACCCGGTCGCGAAAGACCCCGATAACCTTCTGGTTGCCGATCTGGGCAAAGACCTGCGTCTCCGATCCCGTCGTTTCCACGACAGTGACGTTGGCCGTCACTTCGCCGCCAAGCGCGAAATGCTCCGGCCGGATGCCGTAGAAGGCGGGCCGGCCATCGGAGCCTTCCGGTGCGCGAACAAGCGGCAGGCGGACGCCGTCGTCGGTTTCGAAAAGGGGTGCCCCGGACGTCCGGATGTGGCCTTTCAGCAGGTTCATCGACGGCGAGCCTATGAAATCGGCAACGAAAGTATTGGCCGGCTTTAAAGTTCGAGCGGTGAACCGATCTGCTCGACGCGTCCGTCCCGCAGCACCACGATGCGATCCGCCATCGTCATCGCCTCGACCTGGTCATGGGTGACATAGATCATCGTGGTCGCAAGCCGCCGCTGCAATTCCTTGATCTCCGCGCGCATCTGCACCCGCAGTTTCGCATCCAGATTGGAAAGCGGTTCGTCGAACAGAAAAACCTTTGGATCGCGCACGATCGCCCGTCCCATGGCGACACGTTGTCTCTGCCCCCCGGAGAGTTGACGCGGATAGCGTGCGAGATAGGGAACCAGATCAAGAATCTCGGCCGCTTTTCTCACACGGCCGTCGATATCCGCCTTGGCCTCTCCGCGCATTTTCAGTGCGAAGCCCATGTTCTCGGCGACGGTCTTGTGGGGATAGAGAGCGTAGCTCTGGAACACCATCGCAATGTCGCGATCTTTTGGCGGCAGATCGTTCACTACCTGGCCGTCGATGCGGATATCGCCGAATGTGATCGGCTCCAGCCCCGCGACCATGCGCAGAAGTGTGGATTTGCCGCAGCCCGAAGGACCAACCAGAACCACGAACTCGCCATCGGGTATTTCCACCGAAACCCCATGGACTACGGTCAGGCTTCCGTAGGCTTTGCCGACGTTGACGATATCCATGGATGCCAATGCGAATTCCTCCCTATACGTCGCGCTCCCCACGACGCTTGATCGTCCCTCCAGAAGGCGGCGGCGGGGCGTCCCATCCAGCAACACCCCGCCGGCCGATCCGCCCTGGGAGGGACATCATTCGGCTAGAAACTTCACAGAATGACTCCATAGTGTAAAGTAGTTTATCCCCGCATCCAAAATATTTTTATGCTGCCTCTCATTCTCCGAGTTTTGCTCCTGTTTGTTCCTGTAATAGCCGGTGGTGAGTCCCCCTAAATGCCGAATGACGACCCCCTGCTCGACGTTAAAGCATGATTTGCAAACATCACGACGTACGTATACTCTGTGAAGAAAATCACTGCGGCCAAGGGAGGCACCAGGTGCTAAAAGGAATCGATCTGGTCATCAACGCTGAACTGATCCATGCGTTGATGCTGATGGGGCACGGGGACCAGCTGGTCTTGTGCGATATCAACCATCCCGCCCAGACCATCGCCCGGCACACCACCTACGGCCGCCTCATTGACCTCTCCGGCTGTGGTCTTGAGCGTGCAGCGGAAGCGATCCTAAAGCTGTTTCCGCTCGACACATTCGTCGACGCCCCCGTGAAACGGATGCAGGTTGTGGGCGACCCGGAAAAGCAGATGCCAATCTTTTCCGCGATGCAGACGGTTGTCGATCGCGCGGAAGTGCGGCCGATCAGGATGGACGCATTGGAACGCTTCGCATTCTACGAGGCGGCACAAAACTCGTTCGCAATTGTCAGAACCTCAGATCCTGGTCCGTACGGATGCTTTATTTTCAGCAAAGGTGTCATTTAGTCGAACTGACCGCCTTGAAAGGATTCGAACCAACGACCCGCCGCTCAATTGTGCGTCATGACCGAATAAGCTATTGAAATTCATCAAGACCAGCCAGCGTTGCCCCGGCGTTTGATCACCGTCGATAGACCTGCCGCGGATGTAATTCTGCCTTGCGCCATCGGTTATCAGAAAATCTGCACCCGGCATTTTTCGCAGTTTGAACTTTTCCCCAAAGTTGCATCTTCCCTCGACGAACGATACTTTTGCTTGTCCATATTCTGTGCCATGGATCATCATGCACATCGAAAGCCTCTCGATCCGTAATTTCCGCTGCTTCGGTGATGAAGCGGTCCATATCAATCTTGCAGCCGGCACCAACGCGTTCGTTGGAAACAACGGGGCGGGGAAGACCGCCGCTCTTGAGGCATTGAAGAGGCTGTTTTCACCGATCGCCGCCGAAAGGCAGATCAGGCGGTCCGATGTCCATTTCGGCCTAGGGGAAGACATTCACATTATTAAGGGATCCGAGCGGGAGATCGTCATCGAGGCCGTTTTCGGGTTTCCGGGCAACACGACTAATGCCCAGGTATTCACAGACCTGTTCTTCAACGGCATCGACAAGAGCCTGAAGGTAAGAGTTCGGCTCGAATGCAAATACAGCCGTGCAAATGCGATCGACGATGACCTCGAGACCAAGTTCTACGCCGTGCGAACTCTCGATCCAGTCCCGTTCGGTCCGGACGATGAAAGGAAGACGCCGCTTCGTGGACGCCCTACCCAGTACGCAGAGGTGGTCTACATTCCCGCCCACAGGGATTCGCGGGGCGTCAGCCAAACCGCTCTTCGAAACCTCCTTCAACGGCTAGAGCGATCCGCGGACTGGGACGAGAACACAAAGTCCAAGTCGAAAGGATTCGCCGAGGACCTCCAGAAAAACCTCAACGAGACACCTGCTCTCAAAATGGTGACGCAGACCCTGGAGGGTTTCTGGGCTTCTCTTCATGACGGCCACTATGACGGAAAGGTCGAACTTGGGGTTATTGCCACCGAGTTTCAGAAGCTTATCCGAGATCTTACCTTACGCTTTATGAAAGCCCCAGGGGGTGGCCTGCGACAACTGGACGAGCTCAGCGAGCGGCAGACCTCGCTCCTGTATTTCGCGTTGTCCGCGACTCTGCATAAGCTGATGTCAGACATGCAGAAGGCCGCGCCGAAGAAGCTGGAGGGCTTCGTAGTCCCAGATTTTATCTACCCGCCGCTCACAATATTCGCCCTGGAAGAACCGGAGAACCACCTAGCGCCGTTCTACCTTCCAAAGTTGATTTCGCTGCTCGACACGCTCAACAAGGACGGCACGGCACAGGCTGTCGTGACGAGCCACGCAACAAGCATACTTAGTAGAATTCCGCCGCGCCACGTCCGGTATTTCCGAATGGAGCCATCCTTCCTGACGAGTCGTGTTCTTGCGCTCCCCCTTCCGGAAAAGGAATCGGATGAAGACAAGTTCGTTCAGCAAGTCATCCTGGCGAATCCTGAAATTTACTTCGCAAGGCTGGTGATCGTCGGAGAGGGCGACACCGAGCGATTGGTGATTCCGAGGATCGCAGATGCGCTTGGCGTCAGTCTGGATCCTTCGTTCATTGCCTACGTCTCAATCGGAGGACGCCACGCGCAGCATCTTTGGCGACTTTTGAACGGCTTGGATATCCCGCATATTACATTGCTAGACTTCGACCTTGGTCGCACTGGTGGCGGGATCGGACGGCTGAAGAACGCGGTCTCCTGGCTGTCGGACCTCGGTCCCTCTTACGTACCGACATGGTTGGACAACGACAAGAATGAAGTGCCAGCAACGGTGGAGGCTGTCGCTGCCCTGCCTCCGTTTACAAAGGACACTTATCTCCCATGGGCACATTGGTTGCGGCGCCGGAACATTTTTTATTCCGCACCCGTCGACCTTGATATGATGATGCTCCAAGCCTTCCCGGATGCGTACGGGGCCGAAACGCCCTATCATCCAAACGCCACCCCTGAGGAGATCACAAGACTTGAAAAGAGCGTGTTCAAGAAGGGCGCCGGGCGCACTGAGATTAACTCGGTGGGGCTTTCGATCACTAGCGAGCAGCTCCACGCCTACGACGAGCTGTTTAAATCTAGTTCAAAACCGGGATCACACCTTCTCGCGTTCACGAAGCTAACACATGAGAAAATCCAGGCAGGCTGCCCAGAGCCTCTGAGGGCAGTCGTCACTCGAGCAAAAGAGATAATGGCGGCAAAAGCAAAGTCCGGAGATGGCGTGTGACCTATACAGCGCCCGATCACTGGACTGCTTCGACTGGGATCAAACTCGAGGGAACTGCACTCGACGTCGTAAAATCGATGCGCTCGCTGTCGGTTTTGGCCGGGCCTGGGGCTGGAAAGACCGAGATCCTTGCGCAGAGAGCGAATTTCTTGCTGACGACGGGATTGTGCTCGCCGCCGAGGCGAATCCTCGCGATTGCCTTTAAGGTCGACGCAGCTCGGAATATACTGGAGCGGGTGCAGGCCAGATGTGATCCGATCTTCTGGGCCAGATTTGAATCCCTCACGCTCCACAGCTTTGCAAAACGAATTCTCGACCAGTTTCGCGAAGCGTTGCCGGACGACGAACGACCAACGGCAAACTATCGCATCTTCGCCCCGAATGCGACGATTTGGAATGACTTTAGACGGGGCGTGGAAGCGGAAATTCCCGCGATTTCAGGCTACACCAATGCGCGCTTAAGCGAGGTAGCTCACTCGGAACCGTTCGGCGGCCTCTTCCCGGATGACGATGGAAGGGAACGAATTCGAAAGGCGTGGTGGAAATTCTGCATCCAATCCAGTCAGTCGAGTATCACGTTCGATATGGTTTTGCTGATTGCGACCATGATTCTAAAAAAGCAGCAGGCCGTGCAGGCGGCACTCCGTCGTACATACTCCCACGTATTCCTGGATGAATTCCAGGACGTCAACGATTTTCAGTACCGCCTCATTACAGCGGCCTTCTCGGGAAGCGACACCGTCATGACAGCCGTTGGCGACACCAATCAGGCGATAATGAAGTATGCCGGCGCGCTACCTGACGTGTTCCAGCGGCTGGAAACGGATTTCTCCGCTGCTCCTCGTCGGCTGCTGTTCAACTTCCGCTCTAACGCTGCGATCGTTGGATTGATCAACTCGGTTGTCACTCTTTTCGAAAGCGATCCCGTTCCCACTGAATCCGCCCGAAAGGACGATCCCGTACCTCCCGACGCAATCGAAGGATGGATCTTTGCCACTCGGGACTACGAAAGCCTCGCCATCGCCGAATTCATCGGTAGCGAGATCGCATCTGGCAGGCGACCAGAGGACTTCGTCGTGTTGGCTCGTTCGTACATCGGAAATGTCGAAGAAAGGCTTCGCCCTCATTTCACATCGAAGGGCATAAGGATCAGGAACGAATCACGGAAGTTCCGCGAGATCGAGATTCAGGATTTGCTCAAAGAGCCTGCCGTGCGTTTTATCATGGCGACCCTCAAGCTCGCTGTGAACGCAAGGATCGGAAATCCGTTTCAGGTGTGTCGCGACTTTGTGGCTGAGTTCGAGGGCTGGGACATTGCGTCGGAGCGGGGTTTGGCGAGGAGCCTTGGCGCAACGAGGCTGCTAGTGGATCACCTCTCGCCTATTCTTTCGCGGCGGGGTCCGGCGGACGTAACAGGAAGTTCAATCGCCGAAGCCATAGTAACCGAAATCCGAAAGGCACACCTCTCCCGGGCTTATGGCGATTATCGCAATAGGGATCGTCTTGAGGCGGTGCTGGCCGCGTTCGGCGAATTCTATGATACCTGCGCACACAAGGATGAGACCTGGGAGCAGTGCATCGATGCGATCGAAGGGCGCGGCGTGGTACGTCTGATGACGATCCATAAATCCAAAGGGTTGGAGTATCACACTGTCTTCTTCGTCGAACTCAACGACGATGTCTTCTGGAACAGTCAGGACGACGCCAATGTTTTTCTGGTAGCCTTGTCGCGGGCTCGGGAGCGGGTAAAGTTTTCGTTTTGCGAGGATAGCAAAGGATTCACGAACGTTCGGCAATTCATTGCCTCGCTGGAAAAAGCCGGCGTGAATTTCATTAGAAAAGCCGCGATAGAGTGAGGCACGAAACGCACAATGGTCGCCAAGAATAAATCCGAACGACTGCGGCGGCTGCTCTCCCATGGGTACTTCGCACCCGAACTTCCGCCTTGCTTCGTGTCCACCGATCTTGCGCGTTATCGAAAAGCGATCTTCGACCGCATCACATCGATGGCGCAGATCCAACAGCAGCCTGCGTACTATCGATACATCACGGAACCGACTTGGTTTTACTTTCCCAGGTTTGGTAAGGATGACCGTCGTCACGGCGTCCCAAACCCAGTTTCCTACCTCTTGCTATCAAAGACGATCTCAGACAACTACGTGCACCTCCGTCGCAGCGCGAGAAAGTCACGGCTGACTGCATCTCCTCCGGTGTTCGATTGGAGTGGGACCCGTGCGGTAATGCGGCCGAGTGTGGACTTGCGCGACGATTTCCGCATCGATCTTTCGTCACGACGGGAAGAATATGTCAGTGCGGACGTCCGATCGTTCTTCCATTCGATCTATACGCATTCAATCCCATGGGCGATCTATGGAAAAGCATGGGCGAAGATCCCGGCGAACCGCGGATATGCACACTATGGGAACGTTCTGGACCTTCTGTCGCGGAACCTCCAAGGCGCGCAGACCATTGGGTTGCCAGTCGGCCCTGATACGTCTCGTCTGCTGGCAGAGTTGGTTGCGTCCGGCATAGACGAAAAGCTCCGGGAGCGGCTGGGTGTGACAGCTAGGGATGCCTCCCGATATATCGACGACTTTACAATCAGCGGAGTCAATGGAGAGCGAGGCGAGGACATCATCGCAGCGCTGCGTCAGGCCGCATCGCATTTCGAACTGGAACTCAACAACGAGAAATCAGAAATCAACTCGACTGCGACGCGTCACAACATCGGGTGGAAGCAGGCCGCAAGGGCCCATATCCCGCGCGGCAACCCCGATCTCTCAAGCATGCAACAGTTCTTTTACGAGGTGGGAAGGCTGTGCGAAGCCCACCCGACCATCAACGTCGAAAAGTTTGCGTTCGCCTGCGCCAGAACAGCTATTATTCGATCTTCGGGCTGGCGGACGATCCAGAGCCTGCTCATCAACGCCTATCGGCGAAACTCCACGCTGGTATCACTTGTCGTCGAAATATTCATTCTCCGTCAGATTGAACACGGTGACCTTGACCTAACCAATCTGAAGGACTTTCTGGACCATCGGCTTCCTGCGCTCGCTCGAGCAAATCGTACTGGCGAAATCATATGGCTCCTCTTTTTGGCGATACGCTTGGGAGTAGTTGTCGGCGCCTACGCGGCCGAGTCGCTTCTGCAAGTCGATAATGGGATGGTCGGCCTTCTCGCGGCTTTGGCGAAGTCCCGCGATTTGATACAAGGTCAATTCGATCTGGGGCTTTGGAACGCATCACATACTTCTGATGGCCTCAAAGGTCCCATGTGGTTGTATGCTTATCAAACGGCTCTTCAAGGAATTGTGCCCGGCATCAACACTGCATTTGTCGAGCAGGATCCTTACTTCTCGCCGCTTTTTGCTAAAAGGGTGAGCTTTCTGAGGATCGAGAACGGCTTCGCATCCGTTGCTAACACGATCCGATCACTCCGCGACGAGAATGAGCGAATTAGCCGAGTTCGGTCCGACTTCTTGGAAGACTTCACGGTTAATATTGAAGACTATGACGATGATGATTTCGAGGATCTTTTCGAAGCTGACGCAGATGGTGCAGATGACGTTTATTAAAGTCAACGTGGATACCGTACGGGCATCCCACAGCGTTTCCCTTCATGTAGGATCTCGATTTTAATACCTAATAGATATGCGTGAAATGACACTGTAAGCGGGCCCGCCGACCCAATTTAAACCGTCTATATTTTAGGGTGTGGACCTCTTATCTGTCTGCTACCGCATTTTTCCGAGAGCGCTGGGCTCGAACCTTGTCGAACAGCAGATTTGTCCGGTCGATCAGGCGCCGGCATCTGGCAACATGAATACCATTGCCGATCGGATAAGTTGCCCCTTGCCTTTCTTCGCTTACAACATTATTGTTGTAATATGATTCCAGCGCTCGTTTCCCTATCCGGTTCTCCTTGGGATGTGCTGCCGAGCGGCATTCATCCTGCGTCTCTTGATGAGATACAGAGTGTATATGGATACAATGAGCGGCGCCGCACATTGCTCTCAGGATTGGTTGATGGCGCAACTGCGTTGGTGAAGGCCGGGTGTTCGAAAATCTACCTGGACGGAAGCTTTGTCACAGCTAAACCGATCCCAGGTGACTACGACGCATGTTGGGATCCAGCTGGGGTTCTCAGCTCCCTCCTCGATCCAGTGTTCACGGATTTTAGCGATGGGAGAGCCCGACAAAAGGCTCGTTTCGGGGGTGAGTTCTTCCCTTCGAGCATCGTGGAAGCCGGCTCTGGACGGGCGTTCTTGGACTTTTTCCAGGTTGAAAAACATTCGGGTGGGAAAAAGGGAATTATTGAAGTTTCGATCATGACGGATGCGACGATCCTTCGGAGGCTAGCTCATGATATTCAGTGATAGACAGTACGCAGTATCGAAGGAACAGCTCAACAATCTGAGAACCGCTGCGCTCGCTGACCAAGTTGGCGAAGGTAAGCTCGATTGGTTGAAGCAAATCGAGTCCGATGCGGTCCAAAGCCAAATCGCAGACATTCAGCGAGAGATGGCAGAGTACGACTATCTAAAGTCTGGAGCTGCTGGATTCACGGAGGAATTCTCCTTTGAAGAGCTGCCCCGCGTTCTAATACAGGCGCGTATCGCAAGAGGCCTGTCTCAAACAGATCTCGCTGAGCGTCTTGGCCTGAAAGCGCAACAAGTGCAGCGATACGAAGCAACTAACTACATGAGCGCCAGCCTTGCGCGCCTGATGGAAGTCGCCAGCATGTTGGGCGTTCGCGTCTCTGCATCCTACGGATCGGGTGAAGAGCGTTCGGAGGGGGCGATTTATGCCTGGTCTGATGCTGGTTCCATTGAATGGAACAAATTCCCGCTTCGGGAGATGGCTAGACGCGGTTGGATCAAGGGTGATGACCTGGCAACGTCAGCTCGTACCTGGTTTCATCAGGTGGCCGGGCCTCAGTTCGCGACGGCTCTTCACCGCAAAAAAATGCATAGCGGCAACGCACCAAACGAGCACGCTCTCTTGGCGTGGCAAGCACGTGTGCTTCAGAAGGCAACCGATGATTTCAATGCGGGCTTGATAGGAGAGTTTAGCCTGAACGATCGTTGGTTGGGTCAGTTGGCCGCTCTCACGAAGGACAGCGACGGACCCCGCAAGGCCAAGGATCTACTCGGCCAAAACGGCATTGGGATGATCGTTCAAAGTCATCTTCCCGGAACTTATCTTGATGGCGCGGCCATGGTCGCTCCATTTGGAAATCCAGTTGTTGCCCTAACCCTTCGGTTCGATCGCCTGGATAACTTTTGGTTCGTCTTGTTCCACGAACTGGGACACGTATTCCTGCATCTATACAACTCTCTTCGGTTCGATTTTTTCGACGAAGAGGATGGCCATCCAGGCGACCAGTATGAGGAGGATGCGGACAAGTTTTCCCTGGATCAGCTCATTCCGCAAGACGTTTGGCGCAAGTGCCTATCTCGATTTGCGCTGACGGAAGAAGCGGTCCTCATCGATGCAGAAAAGCTTGGGATCAGTGCAAGTATCATTGCTGGCAGGATCAGGAAGGAGAGAAACGATTTTCGCCTCTTCACTAATCTGGTTGGGTCGGGAACCGTTCGGATGCAGTTTGAGGGATTGATGGAATGAAGCTAATTCCCAGCATGTATGTTCCGTCACTGCGATGGCGCCAAGGCGAATACCAGGCGCTGTTCCGACTTAGTGACGCGGCAAAGCAGCTCGTCGTTCCGTTCATACTTGTTCCGGAGCCGGAATACGATTTCGAGGAAGGTCGACCGAAGAAGACGGTTCAAGAGCAGGTGCAGACGTTTCCGAAGCGCTACCAGCAAAAGTGGGGTAAGAGACCCGCGTGGATCGACGTCCATACGAATATAGCCACGACAAGCATGGCGGATGGCCGAACGCCCATGTCGTACGTATTCGAGGAAATACGGAGCTTCGGATCGAGGGCTGTGCCAATCACCTCGTTGGACGCCCCGCCGGCCGTCAATGCTGTCGTGGCTGGCATCGCAGCAATCGACAAGCTCGGTGTCGGTATCCGAGCTCGCCTTGAGCACGTTATGAAGCCCAACTTCGATGCACGACTAATCGCACTGATCTCTTCGATTGGTCTCACGCGAGACCACACAGACCTCATCATCGATCTCGGCGCGCCGAATTTTCAGCCCTACGCAGACTTCGCAGATGGGCTGATAGCGGCGATGGACAACGTGTCTGCGCTGATCAGCTACCGCTCTCTGGTGGTGATCGGCACTGGCTTTCCGCAGATACTTGGCATCGACAAACCGGGTGGACACCTGCCGCGGCACGACTGGGTCTTTTACAAAACACTGCGCACCAAGCTTGCCGGAATTGGGCGGATCCCGAACTTTGGAGATTACACAATCGTCCACCCCGAATTCACCGCTCAGGACATGCGGATGTTGAAGCCAGCGGGCAAGCTCGTCTATACGGCAGGCGACACATGGAATGTTCGAAAGGGTGGGGCATTCAGATCTGATCCGGGACAAATGCACACGCATTGCGACAGCATTCTCAAATCGGGCCAGTTTTGCGGCCCTCATTTTTCAGCGGGCGACGAGTACATCGACCTGTGTGCGAAGAAGCTAGCTACGCCGTCAAATCTTACGCGCTGGAAGGAAAATGGGATCAGCCATCACATCATGCATGTGCTGGCTGATCTCGCCACGTCGAGCGCTGGGCCATGAAATTTCGGATCGCTGCAATTAAGTCCGCGATTGGCATTTGAGCGGCCAAATCGATGTAGAGCTGTAGCCTGCTTCGCTTGAGTTCACGCGGCGACGCTCCGAACCCTGCTAACAGCTCGGCAGCTTCCGAATGCCAGAGCAAGTGAGCTACTTGAATAGCATCGACGGATGGATTGGCGCGAGCGCGCCGCACTGTGTCAAACGTAATACCGCCTCGCGGTCCTTTTTCAGCAAGGATCAGCCCGCACCAGTCCGGGACGATCCTTTCTGCCTTCGCCAGGTGCTTGTCGGCGCAAACAAGTGTCAGCCTGCTCAGACCCTTCGAATAAAACTCGAGCTGCCCCGGAAGTCGATCAAGCGTATCGAGGCTGCTTTTGATCTCGAAACCATGGACTTCCGCAGATATAACCGCGACATCGATCCTTACCTTGGCATGGGACAAACCAAGTTCGTCTACGATGATGGCACTGCGGGCCTTCTGGTATGACCGAAGCTTCTTATGATGAAGCGCGGCTCTGATTTCCTGATCATTCGTAGCGAGCATGATTTTTCCCCTACCACACCTACTGGCCGATTTCGAGACGATAGCCAAGTTCTAATTCTTGTGAATGATCCGGCACATGTGGCGACGGTCTAGCAGTCAGATCACTCCCCACGCCCGAAACCTCCCCCTCCCCGTCATCTCGCGCAGGCCAAGCTCCAAAACAATCCGCCGCGCCGCCTGCGGCGTGACGTCGAGCGTTTTCGCCACCATTTTTGCCGACACCAACGGTTTGGCCATCACCAAGTCAACCAGCTCCGGCAGTTTTGAAGATGTCCGGCGCCCTTCCAGCTTTCGCTCCATCAGTGTTCGAGCCATCGCCAGCCTGTCATGCTCCTTGAGCCCGATCTCCGCGGCCGCGATGAGTCCGTGGGCGATGGCGAGCATCCGGGTTTCCCGGTCGCGATGCCGACGACGATCGACTGGAATGGATTTCAGACCGAGATTGATGGCGGCAAGATGGGCGCCGGTGGTAACGCCGGCCTGGCGCAGAATGGAGGCGGCCAACAGCCGGCCGAGCCAGGGCGCATGCTGCAGGACGGCCAGCTCGTTCCAGGCATCGAGGACGACGATGGCATGTAACATCGCTGGCAAGTTTTCCGCCTGGCGCAGCACGCCCCGCCATTCGTCGAGCCTGGAATCCTCGTCCCAGTCTAGATCATAGATCAGCGGATCGGCCGGAGCCCGGCCCGGCTTTCTGGCTCGTTCGATCGCGGCGTCAGAGCGCGCAAGGATCGCATCAATGGCGGCATAGTCGACGCCGGGTAAATTCTCCGCGTCATCACCATCGTCCCCCTCCCCTTCCGGATCGTCCGCGACGGCGCGCCGGATGGCACCGACCGCCTGCACCTCTTCCGTGTCAGCCGACGTAATCTCTGCGGTTTTTCTGAGAGTGCGGACGCCGTCTGCCGACAATGCCCAGCCGGGAAGTTGGGCGGCGATGCGCCGGCGGGTGCGCAAGACGTCGCGGGCAATTGTCAGTTCGTGGGTGGGTGTGCGAATATCGCGGGTAGCGTCGTGGAGGACGAGGTCTTCGAGATGGACCAGTTCGCCGTCGATCCACAGCGAGGCACAGGCGTCGGCGAAATGGGACCGTTCTATCCATCCCTGGCCGACCGGCGAACGGGCGATGCGCTCGTCGAGACGCGTGAGGGCGACACCGGCGTCGAAAGCCGGTTCCATCAGGGCAGTCATGCTGATTTTCGAAAAATCGTAAGCCATTGAAATTAGGGTAAATGATTTGTTAAACGAACTCTATCTGAAAGTTTAGGTTCGCCACTGGGTATAAATGAGCCCGAGGTCATTGACCTCCGATAAGTACCTCTTATCGAAGCTGATTGTTCTGGAGTCGAAAATCAGCATGTCGGTCGCCCTGGATCACCAGAAACGCCTGGTTTTCCAGCCTTTCGAGCAGATTTGGGCGAGGTTCGGCGGAACGATCTCTGCTCTGCAGGCCACGCACAGCAGCCCTCTCCTGCCGAGCGGAATAGGGTTCGCTCAACAATCTTTTTCTCAGGCGGCACCTATTACCCCTCCCCTCCTCCGAACTCCCTAGTTTCCGGCATTTCCGCCGCAGATGGTCATCAGAGCGCGTTTCACACTGGTTATGGCCGGATGCCCGTTCGAAGCCGCTTCTCGAGTCTGGTGGGGCTGCATTTGGGCCATAAAACACGCTTGCAACTGTTCATTTTCTCATGCATTCCTTATCTGTACAAAGTACTTGAAAAGCACATGAGAAAACCATGGCAAAACGGCAAGCCGCCAACCCATCGCCGGCTCCCAAACGTCTTATCGGCTATGCACGCGTCTCAACCGACGATCAGGTCCATGATGCACAAATGGACGAGTTGCGCGCAGCCGGTTGCGAGCGAATTTTTCAAGAGCACGGATCCGGCGCATCACGGGCCCGACCGGTTCTGGCGAGACTGCTCGGCGAGCTCGTCGCTGGCGATGTGCTTGTCGTCGTTCGGCTGGATCGCCTCGCCCGTTCAGTCAGCCATCTGTTGCAGGTAATCGAGGACCTTGAAGAGCGCGGCGTCCATTTCCGATCGATCCGCGATCCCATCGACACGTCCACCCCCCAGGGGATGTTTTCTCTTCAGGTTCTCGGAGCTGTCGCGCAGCTCGAACGGGCTTTAATCGCCGAGCGAACCAGAGCTGGCATAAAGGCGGCAAAAGCGCGTGGCAAGCTGCCGGGCAATCCTGGACTTCGAGAGCGGCGGCCAGAAGCGATCAAGGCGGTGTCGAAGGCGCGAGACAAACTCTATCTCGACGAGTTGATCTCGTCCGCCCAAACGTGGCTGCCGATGGTGCGGCAACTCCGGCCTCAGCACAGCTGGGACAATGTCGTCCGGGTGCTAAATCGCCGGGGCCATGACTGGACGGTGGAACGCCTGCGCCGCGCGGTGCATCGGATGGTCCGCGAGAAGCTTGCCGACTCCGAGCTTTTGGGGCGCTCGCCCCGTCGTGCCCCAGAGGATCACCTGATGAAGCTCGTTGCAGCGATTGCCATTGCTGATCCAGATCTGTCGCTGCGCGATATTGCCGCCCAACTGGATCAGATGGGTGAGCGGCCGGCACGCGGTGGGCGCAAATGGCAACCGTCCTCTGTTCGCCACCTGCTGGATGAGGCACATCGGTTTGGTCTCATCCGTCATTGAGGGCACGGAGCATCAACTTGCCGATTGCCCGGTTTCTTGCGCGCCTTGTTTTGGACGGCAGAGATTTCCAGCCTTCGCTTTCGACAATGCCGCGGGCCAACTGCCGGTACTTGGTTTCCGCACGTAGATTTAGAACTGACGCCGCCCGCGTTGGTGGAGGTACCGGATGATACTCTGGGACCGGCCCGCGCTCGAATTGCCGAAAGGCTTCGCGAACGGAGGCAGAGAGTAGAGCCTTCTTGGCGGTCTCCTGAAAGAGGAGGTCTGAAATAGCCGTAATGGTCACGGCTCACCATGCCGGTGGAAGGCTGGCCAGCGGCGCCGCGCCTGCCGTAACTGACGGCCGTTGACCATAAGGCAGCGATAAACCCAGCGCGGCGATGTATGGCATCCCTTCCGGCCGTGGCGTCCAGAGGAAGCGGCTTGCCGTCTCGGTGCATTCAAACTCCGACCCGCCCTTGCCGATGGCCTCGCCTACTAACGATACGACCTGCAGCAAGTCTGTTTGATCGCGGCGCTGGAACCGCCGCGCCCAGACGACCGCATCGCAATCACGGCAAACCAGTCTAACAACACCATCAGGCGTAGACCGAAACTGAAACAGACAGCTGCGGAAACATCCGCCGCAGTTAATCTCGAGGCCAATTCTGTGCCGGGGGCAGACCACTGCTTCGACGCATGGCCACGATTGGCGGCAGTAGTGGTCCCTCCCCTCCTCGGCATCTTCGTCCAGGCATGCCGGACAAACGCCTCGATGCGCCGCATCGCTGACGAAAGACGCTCTGCTGCGCCCGGTAGCCTTCAGAGACAGTTGCTCCAGATCGACTTGCCGCAGGCGACAGGCAAGCGCCCATAGACGCGGACTGGTCGGTCGGAATGTCGTGATTGAAGAATTGTGTGTTCGAGCCTTCCGAAAGTCCACTTATCCGGTTTCCAACCTGCCGGGGTGAGATGGTTGGAGCAATGGCTCGCCACCCGCCAACAACAGCTGAGAAGCTTATCCTCAAAGGGCCGTCGGGCAATAGCCAGCAGCCGCACCGGTCTCACTGGGTTGCATGTCGCTGCAGGCCGCCTTCAGTGCGCCGCGCCATCGGCAACCAGCGGCAGGACAAGGTTGTCACCGTCGAAGCTCTCAAAAGTGATCGTCTCCTTCCCATTTCGGACGGCTTCGACCGCAACTGTCTCGATCAGGCGAAAAATTCGCACCGTGAAGCCATCGGTCATATCCAGAACTTTGCGGCGAACCGCTGCGGTCCCAAGCTGAGATGACTGGCGCAGAGGCATTATGCTTTCGAGACTTGCGAGCAACTGCGCAAACTGCTGTGTATTTGACCACCGCTTAAGGTGAAATGCTTCAAACCTCTCCGCGAGCTGAGGATCCGTCAACAACGCCTGACGGGCGAGATCGGTACCGGCGCAGGTCAACGGGACTTTCAGATCGTTCGCCAGAAAGCGAATGACGTTGAGGAAGACCCGTTGCTGCCGATACGTCCCGGTCAGCAAGGCATGGATCTCATCGATGATCAGCATCCGAGTGCGGCAAGTGGTCTTCAGACGGAAGGTCTCGTCTCCGCTTGGACCCGGTGCGCTCATTGCATTGAGGCGTTCGCCGTATACATCGCCTTCGACGGGTTCGGCCGGCATCTGCATCGCCACGACCGGCATGCTCGTCACCCCGGTTCCACGATCGGAGATGGGCTGGTGATCGCGAAGAAACTTTCGGATGATTTTTGTCTTTCCCATGCCGATATCGCCATAGAGAAGCAGACAAGGCATTCGATCCCGCGGCGGATAGGAGAGCAGATCTTCCAGCCGCGCCAGTGCAGCCCTCGCATCGGCTGTTTCCTGCCAACGATCTGCACGGATCCAGCCGACTCGTTCTTCAATCCCCACCTCGGCATGCTGGCGATAGGCTGGCAGGAGGTGGAGATATTCCGTCATGACCATTCACCGATAACGGTGCCAAATCAAAGAAATCGATTTCGTCGGTCATCCGTCATTTCCGCCTGCTGCCGGTTGGTCGCCAGCACTAAGGCCTCCGATCTACATTTGTAGGGAGTGATGATTCCCGCCGGCCTTCGCGCTGGCCGCGCCCAGTGACGGTCAAGGGGTCCGAAGGTCACATTCGCTCGGCGACTTGCCCTTGACCGTTGCTCCAGTCCGGTTTTCCACCCGCGGAACGCATATTGCATAGGCTGCCGATACTGCCAGCACAGGCACGGCGAGCAGCTTTGTGCTGATGATGCCGGACTGAATAGCGCGAATAATGGTGATGCCGAAGATCGCCACTATCATCGTCGCCGTCTCTGCCGTCAGAGCGAGCCGCGGTGTCACCGTTCGTAAGGCGACCTCGTCCATTCGATCTCAACCGTCCGCCGGAGGGGACGGGCCTTCCCCATTCTCTGACGCCGCAATTCAGCTCTCTCACCAGTCGCATCTTGTGCTCTGCCTCGAGACGCAACTTGTTCATAGGCGCACACCGCGCATATTTAGCTCCGACAAAAATCTCTGCCCGAAAAAACAATTATCTTTCAGTACCTTATACCGGTGGTCAGTTGACCACCGAAGAAAACTAGTTTCCGCGTCATGAAAATTTTGAGTTCGGTCCCAATTCACGATGATCAAAACTCTACCCGACCTTCAACCTGCCCTCCCCGTGCGCCCGCAGAAGCGCCATCAGCATCGGGCCGATTGCGAATTCTCCCTTTTCGCTTCGCCGCGTCAGGCCGCGAAGATAGCCACCGGCCGAATTGATGTGGCCGCCGCGCTCCAGGATGCATGCCATCACGGTCGCGGCATTTTCCGGCCCCATCACATTGGCGGCCTCTTCGTATGCCGACGGACTGACGCCCAGCATCGATCGAACGATGACGGCTGCGGCCATCAGATCGCGCCAGTTGCGGATTACGCCATCCGGCCCATAGGCAAGGATTTCCGGGCAGGCCTGCAGAACGAGGCCGAGCGGGAAGGATTTCAGTCCGCCACCATCATTGCGGACCCCCGGCTGTCGACTTTGCTCTGCCTCACCCCTACCCTTCTCTGGCGTCACGCCCCCTCGATCGTTGTCTTGCTCAGCCATCGCGCCCCGCTTCGTTTCGAAGCCTGGTTCAAATTCAATAATAGATTCGGGATTTGAATTCTGTATGTGACGCTCAATATAATCGGCATTGCCGCTCCGTTTTGTTGATTTAATCCGAATTTCCAATCGGTTAAGGATATCCGCCCGCTGAACCTCCAATTCATCCAGCAGCAATTCAAGCTGCGCTACCGTCGGCGATCGCGGCAGGCCTTCGATCAGGTCCCGGAATTCGCTGTAGAGGCCTTGCCAATCCCCGGGGATCTCTTCTTCAACTGCCGCTTCGATCAATTTGGCAATGTCACGGCGGCAAAGGGTAATGCGTTCACGCAAACGCTGGACATGCAGCCGCTCAGCCATCACTGCGGCCGCAAGCTGTTCGATCTCCTCGGCACGGGCAAGCAGCGGCGCCAGCGAGAAGCCGAACGCCTCGTCGACCTCCCCTGCCCTGTCCCTGCGGACGTAACGCTTGCCGTTGGGGCTATCCTTGCGCACCAGAAGACCTGCCTCGACGAGCGCGGCAAGATGACGCCGCACAGTCTGTTCAGCCATGCCATGCGTTCTGAGCGAAAGCTGGATATTCGACGGGAAGACGATCAAACCGTTTCCCTGGGCCAGCTCATTCTTCGGATAAAAGCTCAAAAGCGCGTTGAGCACGGCAAGCGCTCGGTCGCCGATGCCAAGCAGCGGCTTTGCTGCGCACAGCGCGCGAAACAATTTCCACTTATCAACCGACTGATCCGGTTTGATCTCCCCGGCCATGACTTGGTTTGCAAGCATGCCAAGCGTCATCGACCGCCGCCCGAAGGGCGTCGTTACGTTTGTCGTGTGCATTATCTTTTACCTTTCAGCAGGCAAAGGAACTCAGCTCACCAACACGGCGCTAAAAACTCTTGACGAGGATTCGAGGAAATGCGATTCTGTTCTTGCTAGAGAGACAGAAGGGCTTCCGCGACGGCGACGTTGAGGGGGCTCTTTTCTTTTGCGGTTTACTCTCCGTGTTTCCGTTGATTCTCAACATGGTACGCTTGATACAACGCTGGCAAACGCTCGAGTACGAAGGTCGCAAAATCAGGCGTCGCCTTCCTGTCAATCGTGATTTCCAGTTTGGCCTTGCTCTGCGTCACCTGAGCAATTCTGGTGCCGTCCGGGGTGGCCATGACCTCAGGAAGTCCGCGCGCAACCCGACTCGGCTTCAGACTAGCGATCACCACCTTGAACCGTTCTGCCGATGGCAGCGCTTGAACTTCCTCCGACATCGCATATTTCGACACATCGGCCGGTGAAGGCGCTCTCTCGATCAGCTCCGCTAGCTGCTGCCAACTCGGCCGTCCAATGCCAGGAGCAGCACCAATAGCATCGATTAGTTCAGAGGGGAGGGCGTCGACGAGCAGAAGCATCTTCGACAAATTACTCTTGTCGATAGACATCGCGGCGATGACAATTTCTCTTGAAAACTGCCTGTTTAGGTGATGTGCGAAGCGCGCCTTTTCGATGAAGGTAAGATCTTCTCGCTCATTGTTTTCCTGACCCTGCGCTACGACCAATTGCTCGTCTGTCAGTTCGCGAACAACCGCCTTGACCCGGATTCCCAACTCTGAAACGGCGCGCAGCCGACGGTGGCCGAAAGCAACTTGATATCGGGCGGGCTGGTCCGGATGAGGTCGTACAAGGATGGGGACTTGCTGTCCTTGGTCGCGGATCGAAGCAAGGAGCCCGTCGATGTCCCCCGGCATACGATCCTGCACAAACGACGGCTCAATTGACGAGGCATCCAACTCTATCACTACCTGCCCTTCAGCAAGACGCCGCTCGATCTCTTCGGCACGGCTGAGACGATCGTTTTGCTCTCGCAGCGCGTTTCCAATGTTCGCTGTGAGCTTCGTTGCGGGATCGCGCTCCTTCCTTGCCACCCCGAGAAGCGGCATGGATCGATTCTTTGCGGCTCTGTAGTCTGCGGACGACGTTTCGGGCGCGTCTGTTGAGACGTCAAGGATGTGCTTCCGGCTCATGTGGGTCTACCCCATGCTTTTTTGATCAGTGTTTCGATTTCGTCGTTGACGGCATTCATCGCCTCCAACGCTCGGTCATAGGTCGAACGCGTGAACTGGCCACGCTCGATTTCAAATAGGGTCTGGTTTGTCAGACCAGCATCCGAAACCGCGGTGGTTTTAAGCATCGGGAAATTAAGGACATTTTCGCCGAAAATAGACCGCAGATAACCGACCATCTGATTTTGCGGTCCATCGCTCGGTTCGAAACGAGTTATCAAGTAGCGCATCCAATTAAACTTGAACTCTGCGCCAGCGTTCTCGATTTCGCGCAGAAGGTTTGATGTCATTGCCAGAAACTGGTTCATCGACATCACGTCCAGCATCTGAGGATGGACAGTGACTAGGATCGATGTTGCGGCAGTCAGAGCCGAAAGCGTGAGGTAACCAAGCTGGGGAGGGCAGTCGATCACCACGACGTCGTAGTTGTCTGCGATGTCTTCGATCACCTGACTGATACGACCGTAAAAGAGCGTGTCGCCTTCCTTGCGCTTCATCAGCGCACGCGGCGTGTCATGCTCGAATTCCATCAGCTCAAGATTGCCCGGGATCAGGTGGAGATCAGGGATATACGTTGCTCGGACAACCTGCTCGATAGCAACCTGCTCTTCATCGTATCTGATGGCGCCGTAAAGCGTCTGGTTCGGACCAACGTCGGTTTCCGGCTGGCTACCGAAGAGCGCGGAAAGACTCGCCTGGGGATCCAGATCTATGGCCAGGATGCGATATCCGCGCATAGCGAGATACTGTGCCAGATGCGCGGCGGTGGTGGTCTTGCCAGATCCACCTTTGAAATTCATAACAGAGATAACCTGAAGCTGTTCGCCATCTCGACGATGCGGCAGGTAACGCCGGTTCCCGCGGCCGACCTGGTCCATATGCTTCCGAATCGCATGGATATCTTCAATTGAGAACATTCGCCTGCCACCCGGGCTCATGCTAAGATTCAACTCCGGCATCTCTGACGCGGTCTGGCGCAAATAGGACTCGCCAACGCCGAGCAGCTTAGACGCCTCAGACGGCCCGAATGTTCGAATGCCCTTCTCGGAATGCGGTGGGAAGACCTTAAGATGATGTGCTTGAAGTTGGCTCGAGAGGGCATCGGCATGACGCTCCATCAAGGCTGTCAATCCTTCAACTGCAGGTGCTTCTTTTGCGGCGGCCTTCGCCATATCGATAACCCATTTGTTGCCACTGGCGGTATTTTTCGCGAAACCGGTAAAGTTCCGCCACCGGCAATAAGCGCCGATTCGAATTTTTGAGCAAGGGCTTTTAGGTTAACGAAAGGTTAACGCTTAACCCCCGGGAAACGCCAAGCCCAACAACTTTTACGTTCTTTATCTGTAAGTTAGCAAGGCTGGCATCCCGGTATGTTCATGATCTGTTTTACTGTGAATCCTACAACCGTCCCGGTCGCTTCGGTGCACAGGGAGAGCATGACCCACTGTTCGCACGATGGCGACTCCATTCCCCTTCAAGAGCTTAGCCGGTTTGTACAACATTGAGCATATGCGCTGCGTACGGGGGTCATTTGCTCCGCTCTCTGGATTGGGGTTCGCCTCACCCTTAGTCGTCGAGCGCGAAGTCTGCGAGACATAGATCGGGGGACGGCGCCCCGCGCCTGCACTGCGTGCCCAGAGTTCTTTGGCATGGCGCTGAATGCGCTCCGAAGTGGTTTCCATTTGATCCTCCGCTACCTTATAAGGTGACTCTAGCTTTTCAACCGTGACGGTTTTTCAGTCCCGTGACGGGTTTTTAGTCCATAGACGGTTTTTACATCACGTGACGATTCTACCCGCCTCTCCCGGGCGGGTCAATTGCCAAAAATCATTTCGCAAGCTACGAAGCGCCCATCCGTCGGCGCAGGCCTTTCGTGAGCCTCAATTGGCCTTGCCGAATTTGTCGCGTGGGATCGGAACGCGTTTCCAGTCCAGTCCATCGAACACCGCCAAGAACTGCGCGGATGTCAGATACAACCGTCGTGCATCCGGGCAATGGAACTCGACATCCTCATGCCGCTTGGCGACCAGGCACACCAGAAGATCAGCTTGATCCGGTCCCTTCGTTTGGCCCGGAACACGTAGATCGTGCCAGAGAATGGGTCGGCACCCATCTGGGCCTTCACCAGCTTTACCGCATCGGACTTACCGATCAAGATTGAGCCTTCAACGCCTGGATAACGGCGACAATCGTTGTGGCATCGGTGCCGGAGGCGATGCGCAGCGTGGCTCCATCAATTTGCAATTCGATAGCCGCTTCCGGAGAAGCTTTCCTTGGCGAACGTGCCCGCCGCGCCTTCTTCGGCTCTGGCTTCCCGGGCGACACGACGACCGCTGGCGCAAGCATAGGATCTTCCTCGGGCACAGAAAGTACCTCGGCTGCTTTGGGGCGAGCCGTCGCCATGTGAACAGTTGCTGCGGAGTCACCCCATGCCGCTCCACAGAGCACACCGTCCTTCTGATCGTCGCTCCATTCGCGGCGACGGCCATTGCCAGTGAACACCTCAACCCGGCGTACCGGCTCACCCTTGGATTTAAGCGTAAGCTTGGAAATCGACATATGTTTAAGCCCTCTTTCGAGGTTGAACATCGATGATCAAGCGATGATCCGGTCGGTGGGATCAGGACATGATTACTGGCATTCTCCACGGTCGACACTTGCTAATGGCTGCATTCGACAAAATAAGGAATTTGTCGAAGCGACTCACCCCCTGCAAGTTTGTAGGATTCTACAACTGCCCCTCGGTCCCGATCTATGCTGATTTCCAGCCGTCCAACAATGACGGAGAAAATCATGCAGGTCCTCGCGCTCTCAACACCCCGGACGATCCAAGAGGCGCATCTCCTACACATCCACTATCAGCTTCGTGCTCGGGTTTTTTCCGATCGCCTGGGTTGGGAAGTGGACGTAACGGCCGGCCGCGAGTCCGATCGTTTCGACGCGCTTCGGCCGACCTATGTGCTCGCCGTCGCAGAGACCGGCGAATTGGCGGGGTGCGCGAGGCTTCTCCCTTCGCTTGGTCCAACAATGGTGGCCGACGTTTTCCCGTCTCTGCTCCCCGGCGGTCAACTCAATGGGCATGCCGCGATGATCGAGAGTTCTCGCTTCTGTGTCGACACGACTCTCGCTGAGGGGAGGGGGGACGGCTCGGTCCATGAAGCGACGCTGACCATGTTCGCTGGCATCATCGAATGGTGCATGGCGAATGCGTATACTGAGATTGTTACTGTGACCGATCTTCGATTTGAGCGCATCCTCGCTCGCGTGGGATGGCAGCTTCAGCGTTTGGCCGAACCCAAGAAGATCGGCGTGACGATGGCCGTAGCCGGGACGCTGCCTGTCAATGCGGCCACGTTCCTAAGGCTCCTCCCCTCAACCTACCGCTCTGAATTCACCCCCTCTCGGCCAGGCAGCCTAAGGAGAAATCCGTGAACCAGCTTCGCTCTCACCCTCGGCTCGTCCGCAAACTTCAGGAGGCGCTCGGCGATCAGCTTTGTGTTGCCCTGGACGACGCGAACGTCGTCGAAATCATGCTCAATCCGGACGGCAAATTATTCATCGAACGGCTAGGTCACGGCGTTGCGCCCGCAGGCGAGATGTCATCCGCTGCAGCGGAGATGGTGATCGGTACAGTGGCGCACGCGCTTCAGTCAGAGGTCGACGCGGAACAGCCAATCATCTCCGGCGAGCTGCCAATCGGTGGCCACCGCTTCGAGGGACTGTTGCCTCCCGTTTTCACCAAGCCCGCCTTCACGATTCGTCGCCGGGCATCGCGCCTCATTCCACTTGAAGACTACATTCGCGCCGGCGTGATGACAGAATACCAAGCCACAACGATCCGCAGTGCCATTTCCACGAGGCTGAACATCATCATTTCCGGGGGGACAGGCTCGGGTAAGACGACGCTTGCGAACGCCGTAATCCACGAGATCGTGAAGTCCGCGCCACAGGATCGCCTCGTCATCCTTGAGGATACCGCGGAAATCCAATGCGCAGCCGAGAACGCCGTACTCCTCCATACCAGCGATACGATCGACATGGCGCGGCTCCTCAAGAGCACCATGCGGCTGCGTCCCGACCGGATCGTCGTTGGCGAAGTCCGCGACGGCGCGGCCCTGACGTTGCTCAAGGCCTGGAACACCGGTCACCCGGGCGGCGTAGCGACCATTCACTCCAACACCGCCATGTCGGCGCTGCGCCGCCTTGAACAGCTGACGGCCGAGGCAAGCCAGCAGCCGATGCACGAGGTGATCGGAGAGGCCGTCGACCTGGTGATTTCGATTGAGCGGACGCCGCGTGGGCGGCTTGTTCGCGACATCATCCAAATCGAGCAGTTCATCAACGGACGGTACGAGATCGAATCCGACCAGCTCACCGAAGAACAGGAGGCGCGCCATGTCGCGTAAGCATACCCTCATCGCCGCCGCGCTCGTGGCGACGCCCATCATTCTTGCCTCGGTCGCGCCGGCGCTCGCCAGTTCCGGCGGCAGCCTCCCATGGGAAGGGCCACTGCAGCAGATCCAGGAGTCGATAACCGGCCCGGTCGCGGGCGCGATCGCGCTTGCAGCCGTGGCCATTGCCGGCGGCATGCTCATCTTTGGCGGTGAACTGAACGATTTCGCACGGCGACTTGTGTACGTCGTTCTCGTCGCCGGCATCCTGCTCGGCGCCACCAACATCGTCGGCCTATTCGGTGCGACCGGCGCTTCGATCGGGCTGACCGAAGAGCAGGTCATCTCAATTGGTTCGAACGAAGGAGGGGAGGGGGATCATGGCTGAGTCCCTGTCGGGCCTGCGGCGTAACCGCATCCATCGCGCGCTCTCCCGCCCGAACCTACTCATGGGCGCCGACCGGGAGCTGGTGCTGATCACCGGTCTTGCAGCGGTGATCCTGATCTTCGTTGTGCTTACGGCCTACTCGGCGCTTTTCGGCGTCGTTGTCTGGGTCGTGATCGTCGGGCTGCTCAGGATGATGGCGAAGGCCGATCCGCACATGCGGCAGGTCTATATCAGGCACATTTCCTACAAGCCCTACTACAAGGCGACCACTTCGCCGTGGCGCCGGTACTGAGGAGGCGGCCATGGTAGCTCTCAAACGCTTCCGGGTGACCGGCCCATCCTTTGCCGATCTCGTTCCCTACGCCGGCCTCGTCGACAATGGTGTCCTCCTCTTGAAGGACGGAAGTCTGATGGCAGGCTGGTACTTCGCTGGCCCGGACTCCGAAAGCGCGACCGACCTCGAGCGCAACGAGCTGTCGAGGCAGATCAATGCCGTTCTGTCGCGGCTTGGAAGTGGCTGGATGATCCAGGTCGAAGCCATCCGCATTCCGACGGTCGACTATCCATCGGAAGATCGATGCCATTTCCCGGACCCGGTGACCCGCGCGATCGATGCCGAGCGCCGATCGCATTTCGCGCGCGAGCAGGGGCATTTCGAGAGCAAGCATGCGCTGATCCTGACCAACAGGCCGCTCGAGTCCAAGAAGACTGCTCTCAGCAAATACATCTATTCGGATGAGCAAAGCCGGAAGAAATCCTACGCGGACACGGTGCTCTTCGTGTTCAAGAATGCGGTGCGCGAGCTTGAGCAGTATTTTGCAAACACTCTTTCGATCCGGCGAATGGAGACCCGCGAAACGGTCGAAAGGGGAGGGGAGCGAATTGCCAGATATGACGAGCTGCTCCAGTTCGCCCGATTCTGCACCACCGGGGAAAGCCATCCTATCCGGCTTCCCGATGTTCCGATGTATCTCGACTGGATCGCCACCGCGGAGCTTGAACACGGACTGACGCCAAAGGTCGAAAACCGTTTCCTCGGCGTCGTTGCGATCGACGGTCTACCGGCCGAAAGCTGGCCGGGCATTCTGAACAGCCTTGACCTGATGCCGCTGACCTATCGGTGGTCATCGCGCTTCATCTTCCTTGATGCCGAGGAAGCCCGACAGAAGCTCGAACGGACGCGGAAGAAATGGCAGCAGAAGGTCCGGCCGTTCTTCGACCAGATATTCCAGACACAAAGTCGATCCGTCGACCAAGACGCGATGACTATGGTGGCCGAGACCGAAGATGCCATCGCGCAGGCCTCATCGCAGCTGGTTGCCTATGGCTATTACACACCGGTCGTCGTGTTGTTCGACAGCGATCGCGAGGCACTCCAGGAGAAGGCCGAAGCGATCCGGCGATTGATCCAGGCGGAAGGTTTCGGGGCGCGCATCGAAACGCTAAACGCCACCGATGCTTACCTCGGCAGCTTGCCCGGCAACTGGTATTGCAACATCCGTGAGCCGCTGATCAACACCAGCAATCTCGCCGACTTGATTCCGCTGAACTCTGTCTGGTCCGGAAACCCGGTCGCGCCATGCCCCTTTTACCCGCCGAACTCCCCGCCCTTGATGCAGGTTGCGAGCGGCTCGACAGCGTTTCGTCTGAACCTGCATGTCGATGATGTCGGCCACACGCTGATCTTCGGCCCAACCGGCTCAGGCAAGTCGACGCTTCTGGCTCTGATCGCCGCGCAGTTTCGCCGATACGAAAATGCGCAGATCTTCGCCTTTGACAAAGGCAGTTCACTTCTCCCCCTGACGCTCGCAGCCGGCGGCGATCACTATGAGATCGGCGACGACAATGTGGAAGAGGGGAGGGCATTGGCCTTCTGCCCACTCTCCGAACTCAAAAGTGATGCCGACCGGGCTTGGGCGACGGAATGGATCGAGATGCTGGTCGGCCTGCAGGGCGTCACCATCACCCCCGATCATCGTAACGCCATCTCTCGGCAGGTCGCACTGATGGCGAGCGCCTCCGGTCGCTCGCTCTCGGATTTCGTCAGCGGCGTGCAGCTGCGCGAGATCAAGGACGCACTGCATCACTACACCGTCGACGGCCCGATGGGGCAGCTTCTCGATGCGGAAGAGGACGGCCTCACGCTCGGCGCCCTCCAGACCTTCGAGATCGAGCAACTAATGAATATGGGCGAGCGCAATCTCGTGCCAGTGCTGACCTACCTGTTCCGCCGGATCGAGAAGCGTTTGGATGGGTCGCCAAGTCTGATCGTCCTCGACGAGGCGTGGCTCATGCTCAGCCACCCTGTGTTCCGCGACAAGATACGCGAGTGGCTTAAGGTGCTGCGCAAGGCAAATTGCGCCGTCGTTCTTGCGACCCAATCGATCTCGGATGCCGAACGATCCGGGATTATCGACGTGCTGAAGGAATCCTGCCCGACCAAGATTTGCCTTCCGAATGGCGCCGCTCGTGAGTCGGGCACGCGAGAATTCTATGAGCGAATAGGGTTAAACGAGCGTCAGATCGAGATCGTCTCGAGCTCGATCCCCAAGCGCGAATACTACGTCGCTACCCCCGACGGCCGGCGGCTCTTCGACATGTCGCTTGGGCCAATCGCACTGAGCTTTGTCGGCGCGTCGGGCAAAGAGGACCTCAAGCGCATCCGCGCACTGAAATCCGAACATGGCCACGAATGGCCGATCCACTGGCTTGAAACGAGAGGAGTTCACGATGCCGCATCGCTACTCAAGTAGATGGCTCGTCTGCTTAACAGCCGCCGCTCTCACGATTGGAGGCTCAGGCACGGTGCAAGCTGGGACAGCCACCGGCGCTGCGACCGAATGGACGCAGCTCGCCAACAATGCGCAGCTTGTCGATCTCATGAAAAGCTCCGGCATCCAGGTCGACAATCAGCTGACGCAGATCAGCCAGCTTGCAGAGCAGATCCAGAACCAGCTGAAGATCTACGAGAACATGTTGCAAAACACCGCGCAGCTTCCTGATCATATCTGGGGGCAGGTCGAAAGCGATCTCAACCAGCTGCGCAGTATCGTCGACCAGGGACAGGGCATCGCCTTTTCCATGGGCAATGCGGACGACGTTCTTCAGCAGCGCTTTCAGAGCTACGCCGATCTCAAGACGAATTTGCCGAGCAACGCAACCTTCTCCTCGACTTACCAGTCCTGGTCGGACACCAACCGTGACACGATCACCAGCTCGCTGAAGGCCGCGAGCCTGACGGCCGACCAGTTCGACAGCGAGGAAGACACGATGTCCTCATTGCGGTCGATGTCCGAGACGGCTGACGGGCAGATGAAGGCTTTGCAGGTCGGGCACGAGATCGCCGCTCAGCAAGTCGCGCAAATGCAGAAGCTTCGCGGCCTCGTCTCCCAACAGATGACAATGATGGGAACATGGCTTCAGACGGAACAGACCGACAAGGACCTGGCGCAGACGCGGCGGGAAAAGTTCTTCAACGCCGAGGTCAAGAGCGTTCCGGAGGGCCAGAAAATGGAGCCGCGCTGGTGAGCCGCCCCGTCCTGATTGCCTTGCTGTTGGCTGTCGCCGCTGCATCGTCTGCAATGACAGTGCTGATCATCAATTCCCGAAACACAGGAATACCTGCGCTCACCGAGGAGCAGCGCGCCGTCCGGGAAAAAGTCTTCGGCTCCGACAAGGAGCTGCCGCCGATCAAGGAAGGCCAGGAGATGCGCCCGAGATGGTAAAGGTGACTGTTGCGCGTTCTTTCTTGATTACAGGTCTCTTTTCCCTCGCCTATGCTGTTCCCGCATTCGCCCAGGAGGGACAGGTCCTCACGGAACTGGAAAACCAGGTCTCGTCTGCTGCGAGGGGGTGGGAGACCACCATCATGGAGGCGGCGAAATCCCTATTCTGGATTCTCGCAACGATCGAGATCGGCATTGCGGCCGTCTGGCTGGCGATCCAGTCAGCCTCGCTGGACAGCTGGTTCGCCGAACTGGTGCGGCGGATTATGTTCATCGGGTTCTTCGCATTCGTTCTGACCCAAGGTCCGACCTTTGCGCGAGCGGTGGTTGACAGTCTTTTCCAGATTGGCGCCGGCGCTGGTTCAGCGTCGCCCGCGGAGGTGTTCGATGCAGGCATCCGCGTCGCCTCGCAGATGTCGGAGCAGGCACAGTTTGGGGTGTTCGAAGACAATGCGCTTGCGATCGCGGCGGTGCTGGCGATGGGCATCGTCGTTATCTGCTTCTCGCTTGTCGCAGCGATCTTCGTGTCGGTCATGGTCGAGATGTATGTCGGCCTGCTCGCCGGCATGATCATGCTCGGGCTGGGTGGCTCGTCCTTCACGAAAGACTTTGCTGGTCGCTACCTCGTCTATGCCTTCGGCGTCGGCATGAAGCTCATGGCCTTGGTGATGATCGCCAAGATCGGATCGAACGTCCTGCTTGGCCTTGCGCAAGCTCCGACTGCCTCATCGGACCAGTTCGTTACGACCTTGGCGATCGCCGGTATTTCCGTCGTAGTCTTCATCATCGCCATGTATGTCCCGAACATCATCCAGGGCGTTGTTCAGGGCGCATCGGTGTCCGGTGGCATGGAGGCAATCCGGCACGGCGGGCAGGCGGCGTCTTTCGCCGCAGGCGCTGGCTTCCTCGCCGCCGGCGCCGCCGGCGCAGGCTTTGCGGCCGCGCAAGCCGCACGAGCTGCTGGTTCATCCGTTGCAGGTGCCGCTCTTCGCGGCATGGGCGCGAGCTTCAGTTCCGGCGCGCAAGCAGCCGGATCCGCCGCGAAGGAAAAGGCAATCGGCTCTCCGGGCGCTTATGCCGGGTCCATTCTCGGACTGGCCAATGCGAAGCTCGATGAACAGCGCGGCGGTCATAGCGGACCGAAGCCTCCTCCCGAACGCAACGACAAACCGTAATCGAGACAAGGGAAGAATAAATGGCAGCGAACCGCGCCCCGGAAAACCCATACCTTGCCGCCCGCCAGGAATGGAGCGAACGCTATGGTTCCTATGTGAAGGCAGCCGCCGCATGGCGGATTGTTGGTGTCCTCGGTCTGGTAATGGCCGTCATCGGCTTCAGCTACGCGATGTATCTCAGCACGCAAGTAAGGCTCGTGCCTTACATCGTCGAGGTCGACAAGCTCGGAACTGCGGTCACCGCAGGCTTCCCCGAGCAGATCGAGTATGCCGATGTCCGCGTGGTGCGCGCCACACTCGGCAACTTCGTCACGAGCTTTCGCTCGATCACGCCGGATGCGGTGGTGCAGAAGCAATATATCGACCGCACCTACGCTCTTCTTCGCACCTCCGATCCGTCGACGGAGAAGGTCAACGCCTGGTTCCGAGGCAATTCTCCGTTCGAGAAGGCAAAGTCCTCGACCGTTGCCATCGAGGTCAACAACATCGTGGCGCTCTCGAACCAGACCTATCAGATCGACTGGACGGAATACGAGCGGGACCGCAAGGGCAAGGAAACCGGCACGCGGCGGTTCCGCGGGATCGCAACGGTGACACTCACCGCGCCACAGGATGAGGCGACGATCCGCCTCAATCCGATCGGCCTCTACGTCCGGGATTTCGACTGGACGGCACAGCTTTAAGGGTAGGGATTCTTTCAATGAAAAAAACGGGATTGATCGCGGCCGCCGGCTGCATGGCCGGACTCTTGCTTGCGGCGGGCGCGCAGGCGCAAAGTATGACGAGCAACGAGGTGAAAGGAACAAATCTTTCCAAAAAGTGGCGCGGCACGCCGGGATTGGTGACGACGGGACCGGACGGAAAGGTGATCTTCCTGTTCGGCGAAACGCAACCTTCCGTCGTCTGCTCGCCGCTGCAGGTCTGCGACATCGAACTTCAGGGTGGCGAGATCGTTCGCGATGTTATGGTCGGCGACACCGTGCGCTGGAAGGTAGAGCCGGCCACTTCGGGGGCCACAGGCGGACAGGCGATCCATCTCATCGTCAAACCGTCGGAGCCAGGCCTTCTCACCTCAATGGTCGTGACGACATC
The DNA here is from genome assembly GCF_019685295.1 of Rhizobium sp. NLR22b. Taxonomy (NCBI): domain Bacteria; kingdom Pseudomonadati; phylum Pseudomonadota; class Alphaproteobacteria; order Hyphomicrobiales; family Rhizobiaceae; genus Rhizobium; species Rhizobium sp. NLR22b. The sequence goes on along the minus strand of NZ_JABDWM010000020.1, from coordinate 16,885 downwards.
GCGGCGCACCTATCACATCCAGCTCAAGTCCCATCCGAGCCAATACATGGCGCGCGTTGGTTTCGAATATCCGGAAGACGTGTCCACCAAGCTCGCCGACATCAACACCCGTCTCGAAACGGGCGGCATTCCGGGCACCGCGCCGGACAAGCTGAACTTCTCCTATTCAATCAGCGGCGGTGCTTCGTGGAAACCGAAGCGGGTCTATTCGGACGGGGTGAAGACCTACATCCAGTTCCCGAAGTCGATCTCCGGCCAGGATGCGCCTGTGCTTTTCGTCGTCTCCGGCGGTCAAAATCGCATCGTCAATTATCGAATGAAGAACGACATGATGACCGTCGACTATGCGATCGACAAGGCGATCCTCGTTTCCGGTGTCGGTTGGCGGCAGCAGAAGATCACCATCCGGCGGGGAGGCTGAACCATGCGCAAGCTTCTCACATATTTCGTCGTGGGCGCGCTGCTCTCCGGTTGCCAAACGGCGGACGACGCACTGACCACCAGTTCCACACCTGTGGCCGTCACCGGACCGGCTGCAAGCGCCATCGCCGGCGACATGGCAAGTCGTCTGGCCGAACAGATCGGCCCGGCCGGTGGTACGACCACGATCAAAATGGAGACGGACGCATCGGAGTTCGCATCCGCCCTCGAGGCGGCCCTGAAGGGGCGGGGTTATACGGTCGTCAGGGACGGCAAAGTTGCCAAAGACATCAAGCCGGTCGAGCTTGCCTATGCAATTGAGGGATTCGACGGGCAGCTGCTCGCGCGGGTTTCGACGCCTTCGATCGCTCTCGGACGTGCTTATACACCAACGGCGGCAGGCGCCACGCCGGCTAGTCCGCTTTCGATCATGCAGCGTAACTGACGGAGAGCAATATGGTCCAGTCGCTCCAACTTGGCGCGTCAGCCCAGGCCGACGATCAGAATGGCATGCGCCGGCTCAACCGCCTGCCGATCATCGTCGCCATCATCGTCATCGTGCTGTTCGTCGGCGTGGTCGTGATTGGTCTGTCACTGCGCGGGCTTTCCTTCAATCATGGCGACATCGAGGGTGCTTCCAACAGCCCTGCGACCAGTTTCGGCGATCAGCTTAAGCGGGGTGTCACCGACGGCATTATCGGTGACCCAGAAAAGCAGGAGGTGTTTCAACCGACGCCAGTCGTCGCGGAGAAAAAGGAAAAGCAGGAACCGGTCTTCGAGCGCCAACCAACAGATCGACAAGATCGCCGACAAAGGCTCGAATCCGAAGAGGAGTGGAAGGCACGCCTGAAGCGAGAGCAGGATGAACAATATATGCGCGAAGCCCGGCGGCAACGGATGGCGCGTCTCCAGGCCCGTTCCACGGCGCTCGATTCGCCGCTAAAGGTAGACATCTCCGATGTTCAGAAGGCTGCAATCTCCACCAATGACACCGTCCGCCAGCCGACAAATGCCGTGACGAGCAGCGCCTCAGACCTTTATGGCGCGGCCATGAAATCAGGCTTGATGGAGCAGAACGTCGATCAGAACGGGCAGACGTCGAAGGAGGACTTCTTTAATCAGGACATCAAGGATCTCGGCTACCTGCCGAACCAGGTCGTGCCGCAGATGTCACCCAACGAATTGAAGCGCGGTTCAGTCATCCCGGCGACATTGATCACCGGCCTCAATTCCGACCTGCCGGGGCGCATTACCGCTCAGGTCAGCCAAAATGTCTACGACAGCGCAACCGGTTATCGCCTTCTCATCCCGCAAGGCGCAAAGCTCTTCGGTCGCTACGATTCCAAGGTGTCTTTCGGCCAGGAACGGGTACTCGTCGTCTGGACGGACCTCATTTTTCCGAACGGGTCTACCCTGCAGATCGGTGGTATGGCGGGCACTGACGCAGAAGGTTATGGCGGCTTCCAAAACAAGGTCGACCGACATCTCTGGAGAACATTCGGTTCTGCAGCCCTGGTGGCAATCATCGGGGCGGGTACCGATATGTCGATGCCTGAGAGTTCGACGCTCGCGACGCAGGACACGGCTTCGGATGCAGCGAGACGGAATTTTGCCGCGTCATTTGGCCGCGTAGCAGAAGAGACGATCTCGAAGAATCTGAACGTTCAGCCGACGATTCGCATCCGGCCGGGCTACAAGTTCAATGTGTTGGTCGATCAGGATGTTATTTTTCATTCTGTCTATAGCGGCCGCTAAACAGCTAACGGACGCTCAGATTTTCGCTTGTCGCTGAACGTCGCAAGTACATTCCGCGCGGGGGCGCAGGTGTGACTAAAAATCTCTATAAAAAATCATCGTCTTTAGATCAGAAAGAGTTGAATACCCGGCAGAGGTCAATAGACCTAAGCGATGCAACGAACGTGGATCTGCTTCGCGTAGAAGCAACTGCTGTATCGTCCAATGTCCCATGTGGTTCCGGCTAGCCGAACGGTGGCAACCGGTACCTCGCGGCGTCAGAACGGCGCGACGAGTGGGAGGCTTGCACTGTCGAAAAAAGGAGAAAAGTTAGTGGACGGTGACCTTCGCTCTCTCATCGATATGACAGAAGCCGCGCATGATGAACGTATGATCAAAAGTGCTTTGAAAACATTTGCGCACGCGTGCGGCTTCGACCGTTTTGCTTATCTGCAGACTGAGGGGTTGGAAATCCGCACATTCAACTCCTATCCGGAGGAATGGCAGGGTGTTTATCTCGAAGGCCATTACTCCCGCATCGACCCGGTCGTTACTGAAGCCAAGCGTCGCATGGAAATGTTTTCCTGGACGGCCGACGATTGGCCCGCTCGTGGAACCTCCGAACTCAGGCGTTTTCGGGACCAGGCGATCGAGTACGGAATTCGGAGTGGGGTGACGATCCCCGTCGAAGGAAGTTTCGGGTCGACGATGATGCTGACGTTTGCATCTTCGGCGCCGACGGCTGACGTTTCAAAACTGCGGGATGCGCAACAAGCGATCCGAGCGGTGCTGGTGATCCATTACTGCCTGAAGATTATCGCTGCGACGACCATTGTCGCTCCGAGACGGTTGCTTTCACCAAGAGAAGCAATGTGCCTCATGTGGGCGGCAAAGGGTAAAAGCGCTCCGGAAACCGCAATGCTAACGGGGATCAACCCGAGGACAGTGCAGCACTACCTTGATAAAGCGCGCGAAAAACTTGAGGCTGCGACCGTCCCACAGCTCGTCGCAATTGCTAAAGATCACGGGTTGGTTTGACCGTCATTCATGTTTATCGAGTGGAACATCGGGGACGTAGCCTAACGCATCGATGATTTCCGAAAGTTCTTCTTGCTGGACTTCAGATTTCTTTTGGCGCGCGACATACTCCTCCTGCAGGCTCTTGAGCACGGCGGCGGAAATTGATGGGTCTGCGGTCGCGCGAGCCCATTCCTCATAGACAGCTTCGTCGGCGGCGATCAGGAGGCGGTGTTCGAGAATTGCCGAGACAGCCAACGCCTCAAGCTTCGACTGTTGCATCGAGCTGAAGCGCGATTCTCTTTCCTTTTCTCGACCATTTGCATCGGATGAGCTCGCTTTGTTCACCCGCTTCTCCCAAACTTTCATTCTCTCTCCAAGCGGCCCCGAAGGTTCGCCTACATCAAATGGGACACCGTTACATCCGAAATCTCTGAGTTGCAGACAATGTGCTGATGCTTATATCGACAACTAAACCCATTACCCGCCCGCATTGGCGGGATTTACGGGAAGGAGCTTTACATACTTTAGTTGATAAACTCCGAGTGTGTAAACGGCGATCTTTCGGCGCATGGACATGCGCAAACTGGTCGGCTCGAATTTTGCCCGCCTGCGTCGGGAGAAAGGCCTGACACAGGAAGAGGTCGAGGCGCGTTCTGGTTTCAGCCAGCAATATCTTAGTAGCCTGGAGCGAGGTCGTCGCAACCCAACTGTGATTACGATTTATGAACTGGCTCAAGCCTTAGACGTCAGCCACGTCGAATTAGTGCGACCGATTGGTGAGACCCAAGTGAGTACGCAAACAGGCGCATAATCTGGGATCTCAGCAGCTTCAATCCGGCCCGCGACAACGAGAAATCGTCGAAGCAAGCCAAATGGAATTGAGATTTGTGCTCCTCTCGAGTCCGAACAATCGCTGCGATGAAATTGCAAGGCGCTGCCGCAGACGAGATCGTCGAGGGTTATCCGGCTCTCCCTGCGCGCATGGTGGACCTCGCCGCAAGCTACATCTTTACTCCAGGCGACCACTAGAATTGTCAACTTTGTCCATCGAGGCAATTAGTCGTGGTGAAGAATTCATAATGCGAGGGCTTTCTCGGCCCCAGGGATTGTGATACAAATCCTAGGATAATAGATCCTATTCTCCGAGCTTTTATATCAATGCCCAGTTCAGTCACGCAACGCCAAATCGCTCGGACCGTGCTAACCGAGCGCGGAATAGCACGTTTCGTCGAACTGCGGAACGCAGGAGTCACGGCTGCCACCATGAGCCGAATGGAACGAGATGGTGAAGTGCTGCGGCTTGCCCGCGGTCTCTATCAACTTCCTGATGCGCAGCTCGACGCCAGCCACAGCCTGGCGGAGGTTGCCAAACGCGCGCCCAAAGCCGTTATCTGCCTCGTTTCGGCATTGACATTTCACAGCCTGACAGATCAGCTCCCCGGACAAATCTGGCTTGCCATAGGCCGTAAGGACTGGCCGCCGAAGCTGGAAGCCCCCGCTGTGCGCATCGTGCGCTTCACAGACAGCCTTCTCAACGACAGCGTCGAAACCCATATCATTGAAGGCGTTCCTGTGAGGGTCTTTGGAATCGCCAAGACAATTGCCGATTGCTTTCGATATCGCAACAAGATCGGCCTTTCAGTAGCGATAGAAGGGCTGCAGGAGGCGCTGCGGCAACGAAGGGCTACTCCTGGCGAAATCGCCAACCAGGCCGAACGCGGTGGCGTTGACTCTGTGATCCGGCCGTATCTCGAGGCGCTGACCGCCAATGGCTAAAGAAATCAGAAACGTCGGCGCCTCGGTGCGCGCCCGCCTGTTGCAACTCGCCAAGGAAAGCGGGCAAAGCTTCGATCTCGTCCTGACGCGTTTCGCCCTTGAACGGTTATTGTTCCGGCTTAGCCAGTCGCCCCACGCCGATCGCTTCGTTCTAAAAGGGGCGATGTTGATGATGAGTTGGTTCGACAATCCGCACCGAGGCACGCGCGACCTGGATCTTTTGGGTTTCGGTGATCCGAGTCCGGACCCGATGCTTGAGACATTTCGGGAAATTCTGGCGCAAGAGGCCGACGATGGCGTTACGTTCGACGCTGATACGCTGCATGTGGATCGTATTCGCGAGGCACTGGATTATGGTGGGCTCAGGCTGCGGGTGATCGCTTCGATCAGCGGAGCCCGGATCAACCTGACCATCGACATCGGTTTTGGCGATGCGCTTGAGCCTGGGGTGGAGGTTTTGGATTATCCTTCCATGCTCGATTTTCCGATGCCGCGGCTTCGGGCCTATGCGCGAGAAACGGTCATTGCCGAGAAGTTCCAGGCAATGGTGATGCTGGGGCGAGTAAACAGCCGCATGAAGGATTTCTACGACATCTGGATCCTCAGCAGGTCTTTCGACTTCAGCGATGATCGGCTGGCGCGCGCAATAGCCGCTACCTTTGATCGCCGCGAGACACCGATCCCCATTGACCTGCCGGACGCCCTAACGGACGCCTTTGCCAAGGACCAGCAAAAGCAGCGACAATGGCGTGCTTTCATTGAAGGCGTTGCACACAATCCTGGCGATCTGATCGACGTCATCGCGGGGATTGCCACATTCCTGATGCCGCACGCGGTTGCGGCTGCGAGGCTGGACGAATGAGCGGTTTGGTCGCAACCACGCGAGTTCATGGCTCAGCGAGCAGAATTCAGATCCTGTCGGGTTTTTGTCGGGCAACTTCATAGCTGGAACCCGTCAGTACGCGGGTTTTACTGGCTCGCCGCCATTACAACTGCGGACGAGGCATCTGGAAGCGCATTAATTTCATGCTTTGGAGTCGCCTAAACTTTGGCTTGGCCGGAACATGCCTCGCCAATGCGAGGTGAACTCAACGCTGTTGTTGACCAATGCGGGAAAGATCGATCCGTATCCCCGCATGCCTAACATCCTGCATCGTCTCTGGTTGTAAGTCTTTCGGCGTCGCTTCCTCGCCATCCACTTCCTTATCGCTTTGCTGCGGCGCTTCGATGGGTATGCCAGGATCCTCCGCCTGAAACACGCCGACACCCCCGAACTCGCCGGTCTTCCATGCGTAGACCGCGTCCTCGAAGATTTGCGGGAAGACGTCTTTGCTCGTGGGGTTGCCATACCATTTTGCAACGATCCTCAATACCTTGGCGAACATCGCAGTGCCTTTCCGGAGGTTCTGGCAAGGATCGACGAGATCGGGCTTCAGATCCGCCGGTTCCTTGACTCCCACGCCAGCGGGGAACTGGGTGAGCCCTACGCGGACGACCGCTTGACCAGCATATTGGCGCACGATCGCAATCGCCTCCTCGGCCGATGCCGCTTTCGGAACGAGGATCAATCGGTCGCCTGATTTGACGGTGACGGCGAAGGGATCAGCCGAGCCCGCCGCCATCACGAACTGCTCGACGATCGTCGGCTTGAGAGAAGGGTCTGCGCATTCATTTATCAGGGCTGCGTCGATCATGGTTTCTCCTGAGCACTCAGGTGTTGAAGGCAATAACAATCGGTTTTGCGAAGAGCTTTGACCACGCTGTAGTGGCAGTTCGCTGGATAGCAACGATTGATGTCCCTTCGGTCCACCACCCGTTTCCGACAGCAACAATGAGGTCCGGATCGTGCAGCATCGACTGAAGCACCGGCCAAACAATCAGTTGCTCGTAGCAGATCAGCGGTGCCGCGCGGCTGGCGCCGATGGAGACGACCGGGTTCGCCAAGAAATCCGCCCGAGCACCACCACTCTCCCCAAACCAGGATCGCCACGGCTGCCACATCGAACCGGGAACCGGCATACGTTCGCGATAGAGGATATGGCCGCCCCTCCCGTCGACCGCGACCAGAACATTGTCGTAGCCCCCAGCATCGACCATCGCCGCACCGGCGATCACCGTCCCATCATCATCCCTGAAGGCGTTCGTCCAAAGCCGCGCCACGGTCGGAGTCCAGAAACCGAGCGCAGTTTCCGGCAGCACCACAAAACGGGCCCCATCGCTGGCCGCGCCACGCACCGTTGCGATCATGTCACGCTGGCGTTGAAGCCCGGGCTCCCGACCGAGCGAAGCCCCCATATCAAGATCGACGCCGCGCCAGCCTTCCGGTAGTTTCGGGTCGGTCCAGATTGCGGCGGACCACAGCCAAGGGCCTGCGAAGGCGATGGCGACAGCTGGCCAAATGCGGGTTACGAGACCCGCAAGGCCGGCTGTCATGAAGCCAAGTCCCCACCATCCCCATCCCGGAAACAGAACACCCGCGGCGGTGACAGGATGCGCCCAGCCCGTGATGCCGAACGGCGGAACGGCCATGACGGCTGCCGCAAGGAGGTAGCGAAACGGACGCGCGCGTCCGTTCATCGTCCAGACGAGCGTATGCACGGCAACGAAACTCATAGACGCACCCAGCCAGAGCAGGAGGCCCGGCCAGATGTCCGACGAATAGAAGGTGGCTACGCCTTGCGGCAAACCACGTGATGCGGCCAGGAAATATCCGGCGGAGACAAGTGCCGCCACTGATCTCGTTCGCGCGATCGACCACAGAAGCGGAAACCCCAGCGCGACGGGTAGAAGCAACACATGGCCGCTCCAGCCCACCACGCCGATCGCGATCGAAGCGAGTATCAGCAGCGCCGGCCGAAGGTAATCACGGCACATAGGTGAACACCTCCTGCGCCAGTCCGAGAATGCCGGAAGCGGGCAGCGGACCGAAGTATCGGGAATCGTAAGAGCCGGGGAATGCGGAATGCAGGAAGACATATCCTGGCGGTACGGCTCCGCTCATAGACGGCGCCAACGGCCGTCCCATTCCATCTCGTTGCGCCAGCCTAGAAGAGGAAACTTCCCGCCCATCCACGCTCACGCTGACGCCGATTTCGGCATGCTGTCCTGCAACGGCGATCACCGTCTTGATCAACGGTGCGACGCCGCCCGGGCAGGAACCGGAACGGAAATAGCCTCGTGCCCTCGCTTCCCGCATCGCCGCCGTTTCCGGCGGGCAGATGAACAGGAGGTCGTCGACTGCTGCCGGTCGATGAAGCGGGATAATGCGCCACAGGCCGAGTGGCTCGCTCGGTGTCAGGTTGAAGCGGTAACCGCCGGTGACGGCAGTCACCACCAGCAGGATGGCGGCCACTGCCGTCATCGACAGAACCGCAGTGGCTCGTCGTCGCTGCATGGTCATCGACCCGGTGATTGCTGCCCCGGTCATTTCAGCGAGAGCCCCTGGCTCTTCGTTTGCAGCAGCGCCTCGGCCTGCTTGAGCGCTTCGGTCGTTCGTTCATGAGAGCCAAGCTGCTGGACTGTCCGCATAAAATTCCAAGCGGACTGGACCTCCGCCTTCTGGCCGGCCGTCATGCCTGCTGTTACGGTCTCGAAAGTCTTGCCGCTTGTGTCTTTCGCAGCCAAAGGCAGGAAGGTCCGTTCGCCGAAGCGCTCGGACACAGCCTTGGCGAAACCTTCGAGTTCTGCTTTCACCATTTTGTCTGCGAGCGCGTATTCGAGACCAGCCGGGAGATCGTTGCGATCGATCGCATCACGAACGCGTTCGAGCGTTTGCTTGGCAGATGGTGAGAGCGTCGGGATGTCGACCGAAACCTTGAGCCGGACCGTGCGCTCTTCCGTCTCATGTTTGAGCTCTGCCTCCGCCCGCTCACGAAGGTAACGTTCAAGATTTCGGGCGAGCGCCGGCACGTTGGCGATGGCTTTTTCCCGGTCCTGCCTGTCGGCACGGCTGGCGAGAACACCGGTCTTGCCCTTCAGCGCACCGAAGCTTTCGGGGGCGCCGGCGACCTTCGCGAGGGTGGACTGCGCGACCGACTGGTCCTTGACAATGGCGTCGACATTGATCGCCTTGAAGGCGGCTTCCGGCTGCGCGTAGACGAGATGGAAGCGGGTCGAGACGTCCTCCCGTTGCGTCTTGAGCCCGGGATCGGCGGCGAGCTTGTCTTCGACGGCCTGGTCGAGCGATTTGGGGAAGGTGGTGATGCCTGATACCATGGGCTTGGCCTCCTTGATTGTGTCCGGGATGGAGTGTTTGTTGCTGCCGCGGACCAGTCCGAGTGCCGCACCGATGGCGGCTAGACGGGCGCCGAGATCGGCGAGTTTCTGTTTTTGCCGAACGGACCATTGGAGGCGATCGTGTGCGATCGTGCGGGCGACGTTGACAAGATGAAGGCCCCGCGCATCCGCGAAGCGCAGCGCCTGGCGATAGAACGACGCCTTCTCGTAATCGAGGGTCGTCTCCTTGGCGTTTCGGCGCGACAGGATCGGGATGAGCCCGCCGGATTTCGCAAAGGAACGACTGCCGTAGTAGATCGCGAGATCCTCACGATGGCGCGTCATGGCCACATAGGTGAGATGCCGGTCCAACGAGAGGGAAGCAAGCACCTTCACCCGGTCGACCGTCGCGCCCTGGCTCTTGTGGATCGTCGTCGCATAGCCGTGATCGAGGTTGTTATAGAAACGCTGCTCGACCGTGACATGGCGACGATGGTCCCCTTCGCCGATCTCAGCAACAATCCGTCCGGGTGCAGCCTCAAGCACCTTTGCGAGCATGCCGTTCTTGACGCCAAGGCTGCCCTCGTTCTTGAGGAACACGATCCGGTCGCCGGCCGCGAACATGCGGGTTCCGTCCTCGGTCTTGAACGGTAATCCTTCTGCGACGACGCCGCGTTCGACCAGCTTGGCGCGCGCCATATCGTTGAGCATTCGGACGTCGCGGCGGAGGTGTGCGAGGATCAGGCTGGTCTTCGAAGGGTCGTAGTCGCGGTCCCACGCTGCGATCAGGCTCTCGACCGCGTCGTCCTTCAGTCTCAAACCGATCATTCGACCATGCGCCGTGTAGGCATCTACAGCCTTGCGGACATTGCCACGAGCGAGATCGAGCGAGGCATAGCGCATCCATTGTTCCTGTTGGCGATAGATCGTTTCGAGTTCGGCATAGCCGATGCGATCGGCAATGGCGCGGAACGCAGCACCTGCCTCGATCGGTTGAAGCTGTTCCGGATCGCCGACAAGGACGAGTTTGGCGCCGGCCTTGGTGACTGCTTCGACCAACAGCGCCATCTGCCGTGACGACACCATGCCGGCCTCGTCCAGCACGAACACCGTCTTGTGGTCGAGCTGGTTGCGACCCTGGTTCCAGCGAAGCTCCCACGACGACAGTGTTCGGGAGCCGATGCCCGCTTCCTTCTCCAATCCCTCGGCCGCTTTGCCCGCCAAGGCGCCGCCGACGACACGATAGCCTGCCGCTTCCCATGCCTCGCGCGCGGCCTTCATCATCGTGGTCTTGCCGGCGCCGGCGCGGCCGATGACAGCGGCAATCCGCGCGGCCCCGGCTACATGCTCGATTGCCGTTCGTTGCTCATCCGACAGACCGGAATGGCGCGCAAAGGTCGCCTGTAGCACCGCCTCACGGACGCCATGGGTGGCGCGAGCCGAGAGCCAGATCGCGCGATTGGCCATCTCGGCTTCAAGCCGGATCATCTCACGCGTGGTGTACTTCGCGGGTGTCCGAATTCCGGTCGCAAAGTTGATCCGCTCGCGTTCAAGCCGGAGCGCTTCCGGACTTTGCAGAATGCGGACCATCAGGCCTTGGAACAGCGCTGCATCGTCGATATAGCGATACAAAACCTTCGCGACGTCGCGTTCGTCGAAGACGCTCTTCTCCCGCATGATCAGGTCGAGCACGATCTCCGGACGGCGCTGAATGCGGCGGGCGTTCTCGCTGCGGCGCTCCTCCTGAAGCTCGATGCGTTCGAGTTTGGGAGTCGAGGTCTCCGACTTGTGGTCGGACTGCTCGGCCTTGCGATCGATGGCTTTGGCGCCGACGCCGAGATGAATGGTTGGCTCGAGGTCGATACCCTGCTTTTCGAAGGAACGGCCATCGAGGCGGATATCGAGGCCGGCAAGCGCCAGATGTTTGTTCTGGCAGGCAAACCAGCCGTCGCGAAGCGCATTGAAATCCTCAGTGCTACCGGCCCATAGCTGATAGACGATTTTGCCGGCGTCATTGCGGATCGGCTTGCCATCCGGGCCGAGCACCGCGACCTTCTTCGAACCGAAACCGTCTTCGGTCAGCGGGCGCAATGTGGTCATGAGGTGGACGTGAGGATTGCCGGGGACGTCGTGATAGACCCAGTCCGCGACCATGCCCTGTGCGGTGATGTGCCGCTCCACAAAGTCGCGCATGAGCGCGATGTTCTGCTCGGCCGACAATTCGAGCGGCAGGGCGATGGTGACGTCCTTTGCGAGCTGCGCGTCGGATCGTCTTTCGAACGTCTCAACCTTGTTCCAGAAGGCCTCGGATGCGCCAGCGACCGATCGATCGGCAATCATGCTGCGCACCCATTCCGGCGCGTCGGCAGGCATCACGAACTCCTCATGCAGGAGGCCCTGCTTTCGCGTGTAGTCGATCGTACGGGCTTCCCGCTCAAACTCCATCTTGGCGCAGTGCCGGTAGGCCGCCGATAGGACGGCGCTGCGGCCGGAGCCACGGGCGACGACGCTGACGGAGAAGTGAGGGACGGCCACGGCGGAGTTCTCTCCCGGTTGCGAACGAAATCAAAGAGTTCGTCGGGAGCGGCGCCCCCACCAGGCTCTCTCAGCAACACGTCGCGCCAGCGACGTATAATTGCGCCCTTGGAAGCCGCTCCTTCGGAACGGCCGGGATCATCAAGCAAAGCATCGCCGTTGGCGATTGTAGGATTCACAGTAGTGCGTTCCGCACTCTCATCCGAAAAACTGGCTCCGAAAGACACGCTTTCTCAGCCAGGGAGACAATCGGAATGAAGAAGCCATCCGCGAAAATCCGCGACGAAATCGCCAAGCTGCAGGAACAGCTCAAGCTCGCCGAGACAAGGGAAGCGGAACGGATCGGCCGGATCGCGCTCAAGGCGGGCCTTGGCGAGATCGAAATCGACGAGGCGGAACTTCAGGCTGCGTTTGAGCAACTGACCAAACGGTTTCGCGGAGGGCAGGGCGCTACGACCGGAGGGAAGAAGGGCGCCGGCGACAGCAGCGGACAAGCGTCGACCGCGGCGGACGCGTCTGGCGCGGGCGCGGGCAGCGGTGGTGAGGCTTGAGCGCATGGCGAGGACGATGACATCCGACGCCCGCAAGAAGGACACACGTCAAAAGATCGAGCTCGGCGGCCTGATCGTCAAGGCAGGGCTGCGCTACGAGAAGCGCGCGCTGTTGCTGGGCGCGCTGATCGATATCGCCCGCCGAATCAAGGATGACGATGGCGAGCGATCCAGGCTCACGGCACTCGGCGTGGAGGCGTTCGGCAATGACGATCAATAGGATTGCGCTCGTCGTCGTGCCAGGGACGTTGATGATCCTGGTCGTCATCGGAATGACCGGGATCGAGCAGTGGCTATCCGGGTTCGGTAAGACCGAGGCCGCGCGACTTGCATGGGGGCGGGCAGGGATCGCGCTTCCCTATCTCGCAAGTGCGGCGATCGGCATCTTGTTCCTGTTCGCGACCGCCGGCTCGATCAATATCAAGCAGGCAGGTTGGGGCGTCGTTGCGGGATGCAGCGGGACGATCCTGATCGCGGCACTTGGCGAGACAACACGCCTTTCCGCTTTCATGAAGACGGTACCCGCCGACAAGACGGTCTTGGCCTTTCTCGATCCGGCAACGTCGATCGGAGCGAGTGCGGCGCTCTTATGTGCCTGCTTCGCACTCCGCGTCGCGCTCATCGGCAATGCGGCCTTCGCAAGGGCCGAGCCGAAGCGCATTCAGGGCAAGCGGGCGCTTCATGGCGAGGCAGATTGGATGAAGTTCACAGAGGCGGCAAAGTTGTTTCCCGATGCTGGTGGCATCGTCATCGGCGAGCGCTATCGGGTCGACAAAGACAATGTCGGCGCCCGAGCGTTTCGCGCCGACAGCGCTGAGACCTGGGGCGCCGGTGGCAAGTCGCCGTTGCTGTGCTTCGATGGCTCGTTCGGCTCGTCGCACGGGATCGTCTTTGCCGGTTCCGGCGGTTTCAAGACAACGTCGGTGACGATCCCAACGGCGCTCAAATGGGGCGGCACGCTGATCGTGCTCGATCCATCGAACGAGGTCGCACCGATGGTCTCCGCGCATCGCGGCGGAGCGGGAAGGGACGTGTTCGTTCTCGATCCGAGGAAGCAGGACATCGGCTTTAACGTTCTCGATTGGGTCGGCGGTTTTGGAGGAACGAAGGAAGAGGATATCGCCTCGGTCGCATCATGGATCATGAGCGACAGCGGCGGCGCGCGCGGTGTCCGTGACGACTTCTTTCGCGCCTCGGCGCTCCAGCTGCTGACGGCACTCATCGCCGATGTCTGCCTGTCCGGTCACACGGATGAAAAAGACCAGACACTTCGGCAGGTACGCATGAACCTCTCCGAGCCGGAGCCGACATTACGCAAGCGGCTGCAGGACATCTACGACAATTCGGGCTCGGATTTCGTGAAGGAAAACGTCGCAGCCTTCGTCAACATGACGCCGGAAACCTTCTCTGGCGTCTATGCCAATGCGGTCAAGGAGACGCACTGGCTTTCCTATCCGAACTATGCCGCCCTCGTGTCGGGAAGGAAATTCTCGACCAGCGATATCGCGGCGGGAAACACCGACGTCTTCATCAACATCGACCTCAAGACCTTGGAGACCCATTCCGGTCTTGCGCGGGTCATCATCGGCTCGTTTCTGAATGCCATCTACAATCGCGACGGACAGATCAAGGGGCGCGCGCTGTTTCTCCTCGATGAGGTCGCCCGCCTCGGCTACATGCGGATCATCGAGACCGCGCGCGACGCCGGTCGCAAATACGGGATTACGCTGACGATGATCTACCAGTCGATCGGCCAGATGCGCGAGACCTATGGCGGCCGCGATGCGGCCAGCAAATGGTTCGAGAGTGCCAGCTGGATTTCGTTTGCCGCGATCAACGATCCCGAGACCGCCGATTACATCTCCCGACGCTGCGGCATGACCACGGTCGAGATCGACCAGGTCAGCCGCAACTTGCAGGCAAAGGGATCGTCTCGAACGCGCTCGAAGCAGCTCGCGGCGCGACCACTCATCCAGCCTCACGAAGTCCTGCGCATGCGGGCCGACGAACAGATCGTCTTCACCGCAGGAAACGCGCCGCTCAGATGCGGACGAGCTATCTGGTTCCGGCGCGACGACATGAAGGCATGCGTCGGCACGAACAGGTTTCACATGATCGGCGATACGCCAACTGCATGATCCAAGCCGGCGCGCAGTGCAAACAAGCAAGGCTGATCCAGGAAAATGAAGAGTATCGGAGAAATCAGCATAGCGACGCCCGACGGGGCAGGATTTCGGGAATTCTCGTCGTGCGACGGGCGGGAAACAGAGCAGCCGCGGGAGCCTCAACATAGTGGCCCCAAAGGGGAGGCGGGATCGACTGCTCCCCGACCCTCGCACACCATTTTGGCGGCCACGCCGCAGCCCGAAGACAAGCTCCTCCGTAAACGCAGATGAAACCGGGTCCGACATAGGGTGAGGCGAAACGAGGAATCGGGTAGTGGCGAAATCGAATATAGTTCCGTTCAGAAAGCCGCCGAAGGCCGGACGCGCCCGCGATCGGCAGCGCGCGAGCGGAGGACTGGTAAGATCTGAGCGGATCAGACGGCGTAAACGCTCGGCGGCAGTTCTATGCACTGTGATCATTGCCGTTGGAGGTTGGCTTGCCTATGGCGGCAACGAAGCTCTCCCCGGTTTCGCCACTTTGGCCAAGACACCGACGACGGATTCATTATCGGCGGCATTTTCGATCTGCGGCGACAGCCACCGGACGAACTGCGTCGTCGATGGCGACACCTTCTGGTTCGAGGGCGAGAAAATCCGCATCGCCGACATCGATACGCCTGAACTCAGCCCGCCCCGCTGCGAGGCCGAAAGGATCAAAGGTGAAGCGGCAAAATCCCAGCTGCTGGCGCTGCTCAACGCTGGGAAGTTCTCTCTGGCGGCCGGGTTCCGTGATGAAGACAAGTACGGTCGCAAACTTCGCACCGTGTCTCGCGCAGGCAATTCGCTGGGCGACGTCTTGATCGGCGAAGGGCTCGCCCGATCATGGGATGGTGCCCGACACGGCTGGTGCCAGGGCGGGTGACAGCGAACCATCGCTTCCCCGGCACGGGAGAAGGATAGGGGTTTGGGGAAAGGGAGGAGGGAACCGTGCCCTTCCCCATGGGAGGAAGTTTGAAGGAGGGGCGTTGCCGTTCCTTCATCGGGTGAGGTTTGAGAGGGGCGGCAGAGCCCCCCTTTCATAGCCGCTCCGGCTGGAACGGCTCACGCGAAGTCAAGGACCAGAGGCGGCAAGCCGCCTCTGGTCTGGATCTCAATCAGCGGGATCGAAGAAGGGCTCTTTGTCCTCCAGGCCGATATGCCATCGTTTGTCGGACCACCGCGACGGGAGGTAGATCTCGTCGCCGCCAGAATGCGCAATGATGATCTTGCCGGCCTCGTGGAACAGACCGAAATCGACCTTGTTCTCGACTGCCCAAAGCAGCGCCGCAGACAGAAATTCGCGCGAGATATCGGCGGGAAGATGCACTTCGGCATCGAAATTTCCGCGCAAGCGTTCAAGCCAATTCGGCTGTTGATCCAGCCGCTTCTCGTCTTCGCCAACCAGATGAGTGTTTTGATGCTTTGTCATCAGAGTCTCCTTTCGTTTCTGACGAAAGATGTCCGCACCGTAGTCCGTGAGGGGTCAGGGACTGCGGAACGCGGCCGCCGTGCGGCGAGCGGAGGAGATGGGGTATTCGGCCTGCGCCCAGCCAGCGGTTAAACTGCACGCTGCAGCGCTCACCAACCTATCTCAGGAGATATGCACATGCAGTATTTTGCCGGCCTCGATATTTCCGTGAAAGAGACATCCGTTTGCATCGTGGATGCGGAGGGCAGGATCGTTCGGGAGACAAAGGTGCCCAGTCACCCCGAAGATCTTTTACGTGTTCTGTCGGAGAGCGGCCACCAGTACAGACGCATTGGTCTGGAAGCTGGTCCCTTGTCTCAATGGCTCTACAGTGCGCTCGCTGAGGCGAATCTTCCCGTTTTCTGCATCGAGGCAAGGCACACACGGGCCTTCCTGGCAGCGCAGATCAACAAGACTGATCGGAACGACGCCCGCGGGATCGCCCAGATGATGCGCGTCAACATCTTTCGCCCGGTCCATGTGAAAACGATCACAAGCCAAAAGCAGCGTGCCCTGCTCAGAGCCCGGAAGATGCTTCAGTCCAAGGCTATGGACATAGAGAATGACTTGAGGGGAATTCTCCGAAATTTTGGCCTCAAGGTCGGCATCGTAAGCACGTTGAACTTCGAGCAGAGAATACGCGAACTGATAGATGATGACGAAGAGCTGCTCGCCATTGTGGGGCCGCTGCTGGCGGCCAGGCGCGAGATCCGCTCGCAATTCAACATTCTTCATCGCCGGCTTCTGGCAATTGCGAAGAACGATGGGATTTGCCGCAGGCTTATGACGGTGCCGGGCGTGGGAGCTGTCGTCGCGCTCGCCTATCGCAGCGCCATCGATGTCCCAATTTTCTCTGTGCCGCTTGCGGCGCTGGGAAAATCGGAGGGGCCGCGATGTCCTTGACGCCGGAGTGCGACCTGAAAGTCGCATGAATCTCTGTTTCGAGAGGAGAACACGTGATGTGAACTTTACGAAACCGACCGTTCCATCGGTCGTTCCCTACCCGAACATGCGAAGTTGGC